>JAEHCY010000456.1 GCA_016880695.1 Chromatiaceae bacterium
AAGGCAATATCCGCACCACGGAGCTGGGGCGTCGATTCCTCAACGACCTCCTGGCGATGTTCGTGCCTGAGCCGACAGAAGAGCGGCACCTGACGTAGTTATCCCCGCGGCGGCCGATTTGTCCTGGCTTGGCTGCTGAAACAGGTCACTGTTGAAACCCCTGCGGCCCTCGATACGCCTTGCTGAGTAAGGCTAATCGGGCCGAACGGAGATCTCACCCGCTCGGTTTACCGCCGCTCGCCCAGAATCGGCCGCAAACTGGCCATATCGAGGGACAGGTAACCGGCACAACCGCCAAGAACAGGAGGATGAAGTTGAAACAACCAGAGGTCCTCTGTATCCTTGGTCGTTTTCCGCCAGCAGGCTCCCGGAACAGAGCACACTAGGTGTCCGCATGAAAGAAGGCATTCATCCGAAGTATTCCGAGATCAAGGTCGTTTGCAGTTGCGGCAACGAGTTCCAGACCCGCTCCACGCTTGGGCGCGATCTGCATGTGGAGGTCTGCTCCGTCTGCCACCCCTTCTTCACCGGTAAGCAGAAGATCATGGATACGGCGGGTCGGGTGGATAAGTTCCGCCGCAAGTACGCCCGCTAGTCCCCTGACCTCCCTAGGCACGGCGTGGTCTGCACGCCGTGTACCCGGTGCCGCGCCCAAATAGGATCTAGCCCTGCGGTCAGCACGAATCCCGACCTTCGAAGGTTGGGTACCCGCCGAGAGTCCCGGCCGCCAGAACCAGCGACCCCCCGACCAAGAGTGCCCGAGTCTATCCGCCCGTCGCCAGCAGGGTAAGGAGTGTCCGGACCTCCGCCGCGTCTAGGCCCCGCTCGGGATGCTCGCTCACCGGATCAATCGGTGGGTTGTGCATCGCCAACCGCGGCAAAATCACCAGCTCGAGCGGCACCCCGTTGACCATAAAGCTGACCACCGGGTGCGCCCTGCGCTCGCCATCGCCATAGGGGAACAGCCGGTCCCGCTGGCGCCAGGGCACGGCCCGGTCGATCAGCTCCATGACCACATCTTCGGCGCTATCGGCAAACAACCAGATTCGCGCACCGGTATTGAGATCAGCCGTCCCCCGTTGAGCAGGCCCCACCAGACGAGGCCGAAAGCGCGCCAGTGCCTCCATGGCGGCCAGGGCCTCTTGGCGGACCTTGGAAAGTTCCCGCGCCTGCCCCTGGGGCCGGAACAGGCGCTGGTGCTCTCGCAGCGCGGTCTCCACCTCGGCGATCTTCGGCCAAAGCCTGGAGTCCGCCGCACCGCACTGCTCGGCGGCCTTTCTCAGAGCCTGGCGGTGATCGTAAATCCCTTGCTCGTGCATCAGGCGCGCCGCCTCGTAAACCAACTGCTGGCGAATCGCTTCACGCTTGCGCTGAGACATGGACAAACTCCCAAGGCACCCCCCGCGATTTAGACACCGGCACGGTCGAAGATGGTTATGGCTATGGCTCGATTTCAACGGACGAAAACGTTATCGTAAGTGATAGAGGCGACGGGGATAATGTCGCCGGAACCTTAACTCCGGGGAAACGCAGGGGGTGCGGTTTTACCTCCCCTGCCGGCGTTAACCACCACCAGAGTAACGATCTCTGCAAAAAGCCTTTGCTATGCGAGTGTTGCGACCTACAATGAACCCGCAACATCATTCGATGTTCGCGGCAGAACAAACCTCCAAGGGGTTGCTCGCGCATGTTCGGCCTCGGTAACAAAAAGCCGCCTCTCGCCGGCTTGGACATCAGCTCGAGCGCGGTCAAGCTGCTGGAGCTGTCACAGCCCAAGGGTCCGGTCGAACGCTCCTTTCGCGTGGAGAGCTCTGCTGCTGAGCCCCTGCCCAAGGGATCGGTGGTGGAGAGAAAGATCACCGACATCGAGGCGGTCGGAGAAACCATCAAACGGGTCGTCAAGCGATCGGGAACCAAAGCACGCCGGGTGGCAATCGCGGTCTCCGGCTCATCGGTAATCACCAAGGTGATCTCGCTACCCGCATCCCTCTCGGATCGGGAGATGGAAGAGCAGATCAACCTTGAAGCTGATCAGTATATTCCCTACGCCCTGGAAGACGTCAACCTAGACTTCACCGTGCTCGGACCCTCCCCGAAAGGGGCCGACTTGGTGGACGTCCTGCTCGCGGGCTCGCGGCGGGAGAACCTGGCTGACCGCCTCGCCGCGCTGCACATCGCCGGGCTGACCGCCGCCGTGATCGACGTGGAGGGCTATGCGCTCAGTAACGCTTGCGAGGCATTCATCGCCGGCATCTCTTCGATGACGCGACGGGAGCAGGCAATCGCGGTGGCCGACATCGGGGCCAACGCTATCGCCGTGCATGTGCTCGACGAGGGCCGCGTGATCTACACCCGAGAGCAAAACCTCGGCGGCAGTGAGTTGACCGCGGAGATCGCCCGCCGATTCCAACTGAGTCCCGAGGAGGCGGGGTCGCGCAAGCGCCACGGCGGCCTCCCCGCGAGCTACGAGACCGATGTGCTCGCGCCTTTCATGGACGCCATCGCCCAGCAGATCAGCCGCGCACTTCAGTTCTTCTACTCGGCCAGCGCCCAGAAAGAGATCGGGCTCATTATCCTGGCCGGCGGCAACGCCAATCTTCCGGGCATCGACGCGGTCATCAAGGAGAAAAACAACGCCGAGACCCTCGTTGCCCAGCCCTTCGCGGGCATGTCGTTCTCCTCCCGCGTCGATAGCAAGACGTTACTCGCCGAGGGTCCGGCGATGTTGGTAGCGGCCGGACTCGCACTGAGAGGTTTTGACTGACCGTGATCCGCATCAACCTGCTACCTTGGCGAGAAGCAGCCCGTGCCCGTGCTAAGCGAAACCTCGGCGTCGGCGCTGTGGCGGCAGTGGCAATCACCGCGTTGATCGGCCTCGGGGTACATACCCTCATCGGCGAGCGCATTGCCTATCAGGGTTCGCGCAACGAGCTGTTGACGGGAGAGATCCGCCAATTGGATAAACAGCTCCAGGAAATCAAAGACCTGGAAAATACCAAAGCACGCATGATCGCGCGCATGACGATCATCCAGCAGCTCCAGGCGAGCCGACCGGCGGCGGTCCATCTCCTCGATGAGATCGTCACCAGCCTGCCCGATGGGGTCTTCTTGACGGGCATGCAGCAGGGAGGAAGCGCAGTCACCCTCAAGGGTCGGGCGCAATCAAACGCCCGCGTCTCGGGGCTGATGCGCAATATCGAGGGTGCCAGTTGGATTGGCAACCCCACCCTCGCCGTCGTTGAGAACAAAGAACGCACCGGCACCGGCCTCAATCATTTCCAAGTGAACCTGCATCAACAGACCCCCAAACAGGCCGATACCGGGCAGAGCATCACCCCAGAAAAAGGAGGGCGGTCTCCCAACTGAGGAGTCCGCGCGACGGGAGCAGGCCGATGGATCTTAAAGAGCTGAATGACCTCGATTTCAGCAACATCACGGAATGGCCTGCGCCTGCTACGGGGTTTGCGATCTTTTTGCTCTGCGCAGCCATTGCCGGGGGCTGGTATTACTTCGACACCAAGGACCAGCTCACCCAGCTTGAGACCGCCGAACAAAAGGAGCAGGAGCTGCGGCTCGACTTCGAGCGCAAGCAAAAAAAGGCCGCCAGCCTCGGCGAATACAAGCAGCAGCTCGCGGAGATGCGGGAATCCCTCGGCGCCATGATTCGCCAGCTCCCGAACAAGGCAGAGGTGGCTGCGTTATTGGTCGACGTGTCCCAGACCGGTTTGGCGGCGGGGCTGGAATTCGAGTTGTTCCAGCCGTTGGGCGAGGCACCCAAGGACTTTTACGCGGAGATGCCCATCAAGGTCCGGGTGCGGGGCTCGTATCATCAGTTCGCGGACTTTGTCAGTGGCTTGGCCTCGCTCCCACGCATCGTCACCATCCACGATGTCAACGTCGCGGGCCGGGACCCCAACCCCGGCGGTAACGATCTGCGCCTTGAGGCAACGGTCAAGACCTACCGTTACCTCGAGGAGAAGGAGGGGGGGGGCGCCCTATGACCCGAAGCCTCCTGCCGCCGGTTTTGGGTGCACTACTCCTTGCGGGGTGCACGGGCGATCTGAGTGACCTCCAGAGCTATACGGAGGCCGTCAAGCGCCGGTCCCCGGCCCCGCTGGAGCCGATCCCGGAGTTCAAGGAAATTGTTCCCTTCGTCTATCAAGGGGGCAATCGCCGCGACCCCTTCGTCCCGGACGCGGAAACCAAGCCCTTGCCGGCCGCGAGTGCCGGCTCCGGAATCACCCCGGATCCCAGCCGACCCCGGGAGCCCCTGGAGCGGTTCCCCCTCGACGCCATCCGCATGGTGGGCACCTTGGAGCAATACAGTATCCGCGCCGCCCTGGTGAAGGCCCCCGACGGCACCCTGCACCGGGTCAGCGTCGGCAACCACCTCGGGCAGAACAGCGGAAAAATTATTGCGATCAAGGACAATCGTATCGAGGTAAGCGAGATCGTCGGCGACGGGACGGGTAATTACCGTGAGCGAGCGGGCGCCATCGCCCTCAGCGACTAGAGCGAAAAAGGATAGCACCATGAACAGGATACAAGAGTCCAGTCCGTGCCCATCCAATCACCGCCCCCACGGTGGCCCGCGGATACCCAACGGGGTCCTGCGCTTGCTCGGGCTCCTGCTGTTGTTCCCCTGGTGCTGTGCCCAGGCGGCCGAATCCGTGCTGGAGACGGCGGATGTGCGGGTCGAGCCGGGAAACCGGTTGGATATCAGCCTCAATTTCTCGGGGCAGGCCCCGCAGGCGAACGCCTTCCTCACCAGCGGCCCCGACCGGCTGGTGGTGGACCTGCCGGGAGCAAAAAACGGGCTCAAGCAGCGCACCCAACCTATCCAGTCCAACCTAGCCACCAGCCTCACCGCCATCGAAGCCAGCGACCGCACCCGCGTCGTGGTCAACCTCAATAGCGCCGTGCCCTACGAGGTGCGAACCGAGGGCAGCCAGGTACTGATTGGCATCAATGCCGGCTCCGAGCCCAGAGGTCCCGCCACAGCGCCGGTTGCGACCGCCGCACCCTCCGAGCGAGCCCTAAAACCCGTGCCTGCGGCGGCGAGAAGCCGTGAGCCCAGCGGGCGCGACCTCCTGCGAGACGTCAACTTCCGCCGTGGCAACTCGGGCGAAGGCCGCATCCTCATTCAGCTCCCCAACCCGAGCACCACGGTCAACATCAACGAGCGCGGCACCCACATACTGGTGGATCTGAAGAACACCGGCGTTCCCCCACGCCTCGTCCGACGCCTCGACGTGACCGATTTCGGCACCCCGGTGGTAGCGGTGGAAACGTTACCCAAGAACGGTAATGTGCAGATCGACATCCAAACCGCCGGCGACTACGAAATGATGTCCTACCAGGCGGAGGACCTTCTGACCATCGACGTACGCCGGCTGAGTCGGCTGGAAAAGGAGCGGGCACAGCGGGAGAAGCCGGTGTACGCTGGCGACCGCCTGTCGCTCAATTTCCAGAACATCGAGGTTCGCGCGGTCCTCCAGCTTCTGGCCGACTTCACCGGCCTGAACCTGGTGGCCAGTGATACGGTTGCGGGGAACATCACCCTGCGCCTGAAGAACGTACCCTGGGACCAGGCCCTCGACATCATTCTCAAGACCAAGGGCCTCTCGAAGCGACAGGTGGACAACGTCATCCTGATCGCCCCCACCACCGAGCTCGCCGCCCAAGAGCAGCTTGAGCTCGCCTCCCAGCAACAGATCCAGGATCTGGCCCCGCTGCGGGCAGAGTATGTTCAGGTGAACTACGCCAAGGCCGCGGAGCTTGCCAAGCTGCTCAAGTCCCCCGACAACCGGCTCCTGACCGATCGCGGCGCGGTGTCGGTGGACGAGCGCACCAACACCCTGCTGGTGCAAGACACCGCTGCTAAGCTCGACCAGGTTCGCGTGCTTACCCAACGGCTCGACGTAGCGGTGCGGCAGGTACTGATCGAATCGCGCGTGGTCATCGCCAGTAACGACTTTGCCAAGGAGCTCGGCGTGCGCTTCGGGTTCTCCCGTTCCTTCAACGTCGGAGATTCTGAGGTCAACATGGGCGGTGGCCGCCCCGGATATGTGAGCGGCAGCTACCTGGTCAACAAGGGGCCGTTTCTCCAAGATACCAACGGCAACGCCTTCAACTCCGGTTACATGATCAATGGGGTCGAGCCAGGCATCGGTGGAGCAGGGGGCGTAGCAACCACCGCCGCGGAGTCGCTCCTGGTCAACCTTCCGGCGCGGGACCCGGCGGGCGCCATCAACTTCCTCGTGGGTAAGGTGGGCTCCTACCTGCTCCAGCTCGAGCTCTCCGCCATGCAGCGCGAGGGCAAGGGCGAGATCATCTCCAACCCACGCGTGGTCACCTCCAACGACCATAAGGCGACCATCAAGGTGGGTCAGGAGATTCCTTACCAAGACTCCGCCGCCTCCGGTGCCACCACGGTGGCCTTCAAGGAGGCCGTACTCCAACTAGACGTGACCCCCCATATCACGCCCGATGATCGGATCAACATGGATCTCAAGGTCACGAAGGATAATCCCGACTGGTCGAGGCAGGTGCTTGGAGTGCCCCCGATCGACACCCGGTCGGTGGAGACCAAGGTGCTGGTGGACAACGGGGAAACCGTGGTGCTCGGCGGTGTCTATGAGCGCGACACCTCCAAGAACAGGGAATCGGTCCCGTTCTTCGGCGACCTGCCGTTGGTCGGCAACCTGTTCCGGCGTAACATCCAGGCTGAGCTCAACCGCGAGCTATTGATCTTCGTGACTCCAAAACTGATGAAGGAACAGATGAAGGTGCGCTAGCGGCGGATGCCCGAAACACCGCCGACCGCATCCGTCGCCTGGCGCCGGAGAACCTCGCC
>JAEHCY010000457.1 GCA_016880695.1 Chromatiaceae bacterium
GGAAATCGGCGTCGTAGAGCTTCTCTTCCAGCATGATCTTCAGCATCGCCAGGCAGAAATCCAGATCGGTGCCGGGGCGGATCGAAATCCATTCATCCGCCTTGGCCGCGGTTTCTGACTGGCGCGAATCCAGCGCCACCACCTTGGCGCCGTTCTTGCGCCCCTGGGCGAAGCGCACCATGCGGCAGGTGGACACCGCGCCGATGGAGGCATTGTTGGCCACCAGCAGGATGTACTTGGCGTTATCGAAGTCCGGCAGCACCTCATCGTGGATGTTGAAGTTGCCGGTGACCACATCCGTGCCGAGATGCCCGGTGGTCACGCAGTGCTGCATGGGCGAGGCGACGATGTTGGGCACCTCGTTGGCCATGGCAAAGGGCACTGCCCAGTTCATGTAGAACACGCACGAGGTCCAGCCGCCCACCATGGTCCATTCCCAGGGCTTGATCTGGGCGGCCTTGGATTTCTTGGCGATGTAGTCCCAGGCCTCTTCCCAGCTGGCCTGGCGGAATTTGTACTCCCCGCGCTTGCTGCCCTCGACCCGGATCAAGGGGGTCTTGATGCGATCGGTGTCATAGACCTGGCGCAGCCCCGCCTGGCCACGGGCGCAGATCTTGCCGCGGTTGAGGGTGGAACTGGGGTTGCCATCGAGCTTGACGATGCGCTTGTCGCCGCCCCTGGTGTGGGTGGTGACCCGCAGGTTGCAGAGCGAGGAGCAGAAGTTACAGATGCTGAAGCTCACCTCCTCGCGCACCGCGTCCTCCTTGGCGAGCGCCTGGCTCACCAGGCTTGAGACGGGAGAGAGCAAACCTAGACCGGCGGTTCCATAACCGGTGGTCTTCAGAAACGCTCGACGGGAAAGACGCGGTAGGCTCCAGGCCATAGCGTAAACCTCCTTCGGGTGGATGCTGTCCCGGCGGTACGGCTACCGGGTCCTTCGTAATTGGGGGCCCTGTTTACAGCATCGAGCGGGCTGCTGGAGGAATGCTCCAGTCTTCGTTCGCACCTTTTATCCGATCCGTTGCGCAATATCCTTGACCATTATCAAGGTCAGAACGGAGATGTTGATGGTGCGCCTCCGCGGCAATCCAGATCCCTGGCCGAAGCGGCAACTCGCCGCGAACCGGCAGCACCAGGCTTGAGGTGGGCGCTGCGAAGATCGGGATAACACACGACCGGGCCGCCCAACTCACCAGCTCCGCAGATCCAGTACGTCCTCGATCCTGGCGAGCGGTACCCGGATACCGTGATCGGCCTCCAGGCGGCGGGCGATGGCGAGCGGGGTCGCCGGCCGCTCCGGCAGGTTTCGGATCAACGCGCTCAAGTCCTCGATCACCGCCCAGGGATAGATAATCCAACGCCACCTGACCAGCCGGCGGGCGAAGTAGTCGGGCACGAATGGCGAGACGATCTTGTGGTGCAGGACTGCGGTGCGGACCTCTTGGGGGCTGCCGCAGGCCCCGAGGTGCGCGAGTGCCACCGCGAAACTGTCGCCGCTATCGGTCACATCGTCCACCAGGAGGATGCGACGACCCTCCACCGGGGCCGTGAGCGGATAGCGCACCCGCGCCTCCGCCGCCTTGCAGGTGCCCTGGTAATGCTCGACCTTGATCTCGGTAAGGTCCCAGATCCCGAGGTAATCCGACAGGATCCGCGCGATCGGATAGCCGCCGCGGCCGATCGCCACCAGCAGATCGGGGCAAAACCCACTCGCGCGCACCGCAAGTCCTAGCCGCCGCGACAACCGCTGCACCTGGCCCCAGGTCACCAACTCGCAGGGAACCGGTTGAGTCATGGCTCCTCCATCGCGCATCAGCGCAAGTCGCCTCGACGTACGAGGCCTTTCACCCTTCCCGTCAAGTACCGTTCGGCGCGAGGAGCCGCGAACGGGTGTGCCGAGGGATCGTCCCGAGTAGTCTTGCGCAACAAGGCGCATCGAGGGACCAGGTGGTTGCAACTGCGGTTTCGACGTTTACCGTGCCTACACTCTCCCACGGGGCCTGATGACGGGCAAGCGCGTTCGCGAGCCAGGACCCTGAGTACCCACCCTCGCCCGCACAACGGCCACCTGACAGAGGCACCGCCTTCGGGTATAAACTGAACCCAGATCAGAGACACCCTCTTGGGGAGGCCGCATGCGCTGGAGAACAGGTCGCCGCAGCGACAACGTCGAGGACCAACGCGGAGGCGGCGGCGTAAGCCCAACCCTCGCCGGAGGGGGTATCGGAACCATCGCGCTGGTACTGATCGCCATGTTCATGGGCGTCGACCCGAGCGTGATCCTCAACCAGGTCGCCGGGCCCCAACAAGCCTCCGTCGGCGGCGACTACCGCCCCAGCCCCGCCGAGACGGAGCTCACCGACTTCGTCTCCGTGGTCCTGGCCGATACCGAGGACACCTGGAACGCCCAGTTCCGGGAGATGGGGGGCACCTACCAGGAGCCCAAGCTGGTGCTGTTCTCCGGTGCCGTGCGCTCCGCCTGCGGCTTCGCTCAGTCGGCGATGGGACCCTTCTACTGTCCCGCGGACCAGAAGGTCTACATCGACCTGCGCTTCTACCAGGACCTCAAGACCCGCCATGGCGCGCCTGGGGATTTCGCCCAAGCCTACGTGATCGCCCATGAGATCGGCCACCACGTGCAGACCCTCCTCGGCATCTCGGAGCAGGTCACAAAGGCCAAACGGCGGGCGGGAGAAACCGAAGCCAACCGCTTGTCCGTGCGCCAGGAGCTGCAGGCGGACTGCTTTGCCGGCCTCTGGGCCCACCATGCCGACCGCACCCGCCAGATCCTGGAGGAAGGGGACGTGGAAGAGGCCCTCAACGCCGCCAGCGCCATCGGCGACGACCGCCTGCAAAAGCAGGCCCAGGGCTATGTGGTCCCCGACGCCTTCACCCACGGCAGCTCCAAGCAGCGTGTGCGCTGGTTCAAGCGCGGGCTCCAAAGCGGGGACCTGCGCCAGTGCAACACCTTCGAGGTCGCTGAGCTCTAGCCTGAGGCAGAGGGCGAAGATTCCGGCGCTCGCTCATCACACCGGCCCGGACCGGGCCCAGTGTCGTGCAATAGGCGGAGCCGTATTGCACCGAAGGGATTTACATTCACGCGGCGCAATACGCTTCGCTGTTGCGCAGGCTCCAAACATTCGGGATGGGGTTGCAACCCCCTCCCGCGTGGCGGAGCCCCAACCGCCAAGGCACCCTTGCTTGACCCTTGCCCCTTCCAAACCGGTAGGATGGGTAGAGCGCAGCGAAACCCATCTCTGACCCTCAATGACCAACTACCGCCGCTGCCGCCTCCCAGGAGGCACCTTCTTTTTCACGGTCAATCTCGCCGATCGTCGCAAGAGGCTATTGACCGAGCACATCGAAAGCTTGCGCGGGGCCTTTCGCGAAATGCTGCAGGCGCACCCGTTCGAGATCCACGCCGTCGTCGTCCTGCCGGAGCACATCCATTGCCTGTGGGAGCTGCCCTGCGCGGATAGCGACTACAGCACCCGCTGGCGGCAGATCAAATCCGCCTTTGCGAGGACACTGCCGCAGGGCGAGCGAATCTCGGCCAGTCGGGCTCGGAAGGGCGAGCGGGGGATCTGGCAGAGGCGATTCTGGGAGCATACCCTCCGCGACGATGCGGCATA
>JAEHCY010000458.1 GCA_016880695.1 Chromatiaceae bacterium
CGGTGGCCTCCATGCAGAGGTGGAGCTCGACGACCTCGTGCTTGGCCAGCCAAGCCAAGAGGTCCGCGAACCCCTGCGGGGTGTTTGCCACCCCCCGGGTGCGGAATTTACCGTTGGGCAGTTTCAGGGCGAGGTCCAGCTTGGCCTTAGCGACATCGATACCGAGTACCGTTTTCATAGGGGGTTCTCTTGCCATCTACCTTGTGAATGCAGGCTTCCGACCAGGTCGGGCCACAGATACTGTTCGATTTCTCACCAGAGAACCGGGAAGACCGGCGCTTTATCTACGCGACGAGTTCCAACACCCAAGGGTGCAAACGGCGTCCGGCCTTCCCGCGGGGCTGTCCCTGCAGGAACAATTCCCCAAAAACACAATACAAGGGTGGATAAGGCGCGGGGCAGTGCCCGGTATGAGCACAACACCCAATCGCGCCGCATCCACCGATCGGGGACGTGGTGGATGCGCTGCGCTTATCCACCCTACGAACTACCCAGAGATTCTGCTGTTGGCTGGCGCTCGACGTTGAGTCGAATCCGGTAGGGGGTCGGTTGGGCGGGACGCCTGCTTTTGGTGCGCTGGCCGGGGGTTTCCAGGATCAGAGCCTCAAACTGGGGCAGTGAACCCTGAGGCGAATCACGCAGTCGGGCGTCATATCTGTTACTCGTTCAGAGACTTGGATCCGCCACAATGGTTTGGCACAACATTTGCTGTAATAACCACGTCTCGCATCTCATCTGGAATGAAGATTCAGCGCTTCCATCGTAGAGGACGTGTTTGACCCCATGGGCACCTGGCCCAGCCCGGCCGGCGTGATCAATCCCTCGACAATTCCACTCGATAGGCACAGAGGCATGAAACAGGAAACTACTGAAGGCCACAATGGGTTGATGTCACAGGCGCTGGCTAACGGCGAAAACCGGGCCGGCAACGAGGCATCCGATCGGAGCCGCCGCCGTTTTTTGGGGCTCAACCTGCTCGGGCTCGTCCTCGCGCCCACAGCCAGCCTATTCGTCAGCGAAAACGCATGGGCGGTTAAGATCGGCGGAACGGTGGACGACAAACTCCCAATTCTCGATCCGAAGGACCCTCAAGCCCAGGCCCTCAGCTACACCAGGAAAGGTCGCAAGGATCACCAGTCCTGCAGCAATTGCCAACTTTATAGCGGTATACCTGGGGAAGAAACGGGGCCTTGCGCCATTTTCTCCTATCGAGTCGCTCCAAGTGGCAAACCATTGGTGGTCGATGCGTCCGGCTGGTGCCGAGCGTGGGCGCCCAGGCAGGAGCCCGCGTAGATACTGTTGTCGGCGTCAAATCTGGGCTCATACACCGTGAAGCTCGGGGTTGAAAGGCTTCGCGGACTTGAGCACACCGAAGGCGACGTGGATGAGCTTACGCATCATCGCCCCGATGATGACCATCATGGGCTTGCCTGCGGAGGCCAAGCGGTCGCGGAACGCCTGACCCCAGGTGGTACGGGTCATGGTCACCATGGCGGGCATGTACAGGGCCTTGCGCAAGAGGGCGTGGCCGATCTTGGACAGGCGGGGTTTGCCCCGCACGCTGCTACCTGACTGATGTTGGCGGGGATCGAGCCCAGCGAAGGCCGCAGCGGCTTTGGCGCGGTCAAAGCGCTGTGGCCCCCCGTAGTAGGAGAGCAGCACCGCGATGGTCTTCTCGCCCAGACCGGGGACGGTGTCGAGCAGCGCCTTTTGTGCCTTGAGGCCGGGGTCGTCATCGATCTTCTGACGGATGGCGGCCTCGACCTCGGTGATGGCCCGCTCCAGATACTCGAGGTGGGCCTCGATGCCGCTGCGGATGCTCTCTCGGGCCACCAACAGCCGATTGTGCTCCTGGATGCGCATCCCCACGAGGGCCTCGCGTCGAGCCACCAGGGCGCGCAGCTCGCGCATTGCCTTGGTAGGGGCCTGCCAGGGCTCGGGAGACTGGGCAGCGCAGAACTCCGCGATCAGCCGCGCATCCACCCGGTCGGTCTTGGTACGCACCAGGGAAGCACCACCAAAGGCCTTGATCTGGGCGGGATTGACGACACTCACCCGCAAGCCCGCATCGGCCAGGAGTTCCGCCACCGCCTCCCAGTAGGTCCCGGTGGCCTCCATGCACACA
>JAEHCY010000459.1 GCA_016880695.1 Chromatiaceae bacterium
GTCTTGATCTCAACCCCCTGGCTGCCCGCCAGAAAGCCACCTATGTCGTCAAGGGTCTTGAGCCCCTGGATCTGAAGCATCACGATCATCCTCCCATGATGCCCACATCCCGCCTTAAGACTCATTTGTCTTTGGAGAAGAGCCTCTAGCGCTGTCCGCAAGTACCTGACCGGATGAGGGATCTGGGGCAGGCGGACTTTCGTTTACCCCAGGGCAAGGCCCATGGGGAACGAACGATCAATGGGTTAGGGTGCGGGGGTGGGGGCGCCGCGGAAAATTCACCCCAAGGGGCGTGCCAGGGGGTGAGCAAGGGCGGCGACCATGGGATCAGGGTGTTATCGAGACACCCCCTGACGGAGGAAGACCCCGTGGCCGCCATCGAACCCCCCCGTGTCAGCATGATGTGAGACACCTCCCTTTGTGAGATTAGTGTAGAAGGTAGGTGAATCATGGCCGTGGAGCAGAGACCTTGTTGGAAGTCGAGGATGTGGAAGTCTCGGCGGGCGCCTCGCAAGGAGCCCGTAGGGCGACTGCAGAGGCGCCCGCCGAAGCGAGCGGTGCGTTTGCCCGAGCCCGAGGTGGTGGCGCAGGCCAAGCGCCGGCGCTTCTCCGCGGGGTACAAGCGAGGCATCCTGCACGAGGCGGGGGCCTGTCGCGTAGCCGGTGAGATCGGGGCGCTGCTGCGCCGCGAGGGGCTCTACAGCTCGCACCTGACCCAGTGGCGCCGGGAGCTCGAGGCGCAGGAGGTTGCAGCGCTCAGCGCCAAGCGCCGCGGGCCAAAGCCGGATGTGGCCCGCGCCGAGGCATCCCGCATCGAAGCGCTCGAGCGCGAGCTCGCGCGGTTGCGCCAGAAGCTCGAGCGGGCCGAGCAGATCATCGAGGCCCAAAAAAAACTCTGCGATCTGCTGGGCTTGCCCACGACCGAGGCGCAGCCGCGATGAGCACCGCCCTGGGGCTCGCCCCGCAGATGGGGGGGCGGCTGCGTGTCTGGCCCTGGGGGTGTCGCGTGCCACCCTCTACCGCGCCCGGGGTGGCCCGGTTATGAATAGCCCGCAGCGCCCACGCGCCGCTTCGCCCTTGGCACTGTCGGGGCCCGAGCGTACGGCGATCCTGCAACTTCTGCACGACCCACAGTACGTGGATCGTAGCCCCCGGGCGCTGTTCGCGCTGCTGCTCGATGCCGGCCGTTACCTCGCCTCGGTATCGACCTTCTACCGCATCCTGCGCTCGGCCGGGGAGACCAGGCCTCGACGCAATGAGCGCACCCACCCGCCCTACACCAGGCCCGAGCTGCTCGCCACTGCCCCACCTCAGTTGTGGTCGTGGGATATCACCAAGCTCAAGGGCCCGGCCAAGTGGGTGCACTTGCACCTCTACGTGATCCTCGATGTATTCAGCCGCTACGTGGTGGGCTGGATGCTCGCCCCGCGCGAGTCCGCCGAGCTCGCCCAAGCGCTGATCGCCGCCACCTGCGACAAGCAAGCCATTGCCCCGGGGCGGCTCACCTTGCACGCCGATCGCGGCACCTCGATGCGCTCGAAGCCGGTGGCGCTGCTGCTCGCCGACCTGGGGGTAACCAACAGCCACAGCCGGCCCCCTGTCAGCGACGACAACCCTTACTCGGAATCGCAGTTCCGCACCCTCAAGTACCCGCCCGAGTTCCCCGAACGGTTCGAATCCGAGGCCCACGCCCGCGCGTTCTGCCAGGGGTTCTTCGAGTGGTACAACCACCACCATCACCACTCGGGCATCGGCTTCATGACCCCCGCGGCAATGCATTCGGGCTGCGCCCCCCATCTCTATGAGGCCCGCCAGCGGGTGCTCGCGCAGGCCTTCGCCGAGCATCCCGAGCGCTTCAAGGGCCGCCTGCCCATGCCGCCCCCACTTCCCACCGCGGTCGGCATCAACCTGCCCGCCAAGACCCCATACGCCCAAGGGGAGCGCGAAGCTTCGACAGTAAATTCCCCTCAACCAGTGTCTCACCGTGTTTGACACGCGCCGGGGCTAACGCAGCAGTCGCTCCGCAAACACCTCGCCGATCGCGCCAAGTTTTTCGCCAGCCGGGATCGTCTGGAGCGGATTAAGAAGCTCGTCAGCTCCACCGACACTGAGCTCGACATCGACCGCAAGATCGTCGCGGTTCTCGCCAGAGCCGACCAGCCGGAGTTCTTCAACATCCTGATCTCGCTTTGCGACGCCATTCCCGAAGCGAATCTCGATGAGCCGCCCTCCGCCTGGCCGGAGATGGAGAAGTACGGGGTGCAGGGGGCCTTCTGGTGGCTCGTGGCCAGCCACTTCGGCTATCAGGACGAGGCTCCATCCCTCAAGAA
>JAEHCY010000051.1 GCA_016880695.1 Chromatiaceae bacterium
ACGGCTCGGGGCCTTGTCGGAGGCGGAGAGCTCCAGTTTCGAGCCATCCTCGAGCACGACCAGGTACTGCTGTTGCGAGACTGGGGTATTCAGACTCCAGGCATTGCGCATCCCCACGTCGTGGGTTGCTGACAGCTTCCCCGCCGCACCCATATGGCAGGTGACGCAGGTGGGAGCGGCCGTGTAGTCCTTTCCTGCCACCCATGAGTCGGCATCTAGATTCATCTCCGCACGTCCGGCGACGTAGAGCATCCCGTGCTTGGAGGCCTCAAATATCTCCTTGTCTGGGGAGTCTGGGCCGGCATGGCAACGCACGCAGGCCTCGGGCTCCCGCGCCTGTGCTTTGGAGAAGAGGTGGCGACCGTGGCAGGCGGAGCACGAGCCCTTAGATCCGTCGGGGTTGACACGGCCAATACCCGAATTTGGCCAGGTGGCGGGGTCCAGCGTGCCGTCCCCCCTCACCTTCACCACCGAGCCGTGGCACTGATCACAGCCGGCAGCCTGCATGGCCGGCCCGGTCAGGTTGTGGGCCAGCGCGGGCACCCGCTCGGCGATGAGCGCATAGGCCTCGGCATGCACCGACCCCTGTTGCTGCTCGAACTCCGCCGGGTGGCAACGAGCACAATCCTTCGGCGATACCACCGTGGCGATAATCTGACCTTCGTGCTCGCGAGCATCCGGCTCGGACTTCTCCGCCTGATGGCAGTCCATACAGTTCACGCCGGCTTTGGCATGGGCGCTCCCGCGCCACTGCTGCGTTAGCCCGGCGGAGGCTTTGGTGTGACAGCTCACGCAGGACTCACCCGCCGGGTGGCCCCAGTTGGACGAATCCAGTGTGACCTTGGCGGCGTAGGCCGCGACCGATGCGCTGAGCAGCAGTGCTCCGATCCCGATCCACCGAAACGCCAAGCCGCAAAGGGAACCGCCCACAACGCGCATCTCAACCACTCCTGCAACCAGACAACGCGAGGTCGCTTTGGACGGGCCAACCCCGGCGCAAACAGTAACCAGAGATACCTCCGCCCACCTGCTGGGTAAGCTCCCCGCAGCGAGCGGCATTATGGAGCGGGGATATCCCTGGAGGCAATTGAGCGGGTGACCCCTCAGTGGTTGAAAGGCGGTTCTGTTATTGAGTACCTGAGGCACTTGACTCCAACCCGGAATGCTTGACTTTTGGCCCGTCCCAACCAACGATGACGCCGCCGGAAAATGCCGGTCCAATGTAGGGCAGAGACACCATGATCCAACGTAAGGTCAAACAGGCAGGGGGCCTGTGGGGAGTACTTATGTTTCTGGGACTGACTGGCGTCGCGGCGGGGGAGGCCGAAAAGATCCACCAGATCTCCGCGGAGTTGTGTAAGACCTGCCACCAGGAGGTCTACCGCCAATGGTCGGGCTCTATGCATGCCAAGAGTACCGCCCTCAGCGATCCGATCCACGGCGCCTTCTATCAGACGGAGGTGGGCGATCCCACCCAGGAAGGCCAGATCCACAAGAAGTCAGGCAAGTTTCCGGTATGCCTACAGTGCCACGCCCCGAACGCCGCTCGCGACAAGACCACCAAGCTCGACGCGAAACCCGCCTACAGCGAAGGTGTCAACTGCGTCGCGTGCCATACCCTCACCAACTACAAAGGTATCCGGGGCGAAGACGGCAAACTGCGGCTCGGGCTTCAGTCCTATGAGCTGAGCGAAAAGCTCCAGGCCCCGCAAGGATTCAACCGCGGCCTGCAGCAGCTCACCGCCTCGGGCGACCTGTTCGGGGGCGCCGCAGCCAGTGGTGGCGACAGCAAGAAACCCAACCCCCACCTGGGCGAGGCGGTGGAGTTCGAGGGAAAGAAGATCCCCGCACTGCCTATGGAGGGCAACCCGACCCAGATGAAGACCAATAACGCCTGCATGGGCTGCCATGACCAGCGGGACAATCCCCATGGCGTACCCCTCTGCCTCACCGGCAGCGAATACAACATGAGCAAGTCCGACGTGAACTGCCTGGCTTGCCACATGCCCATCGCCGAAGGGGTCGCGGATCACTCCATGGGCGGTGGCCACAACCCGGGCATGCTCAAGCGCTCGGTGGTGTTCGATCTGACCACCCAACGCGATGGCGACAATATCAAGGCCAAGGTGCTGCTGAAAAACCAACAGCCGCATTCACTGCCCACCGGCGCACCGTTCCGCAACATCTACCTCAAGCTCAGCGCCTATAACGACAAGGGCGAAATCCTGTGGGAGAACGCGGCCGGTCATCCCGCTGAGAGCGATGCCCAGGCCTATCTGGTCTACGTGATGGCCGACGATGCAGGCAAACCCGCACCACCGCCCGAAGCGACCAAACTGGGCAAGGACACGCGACTCAAGCCCCACGAGGAACGCACCCTCCAATACCAAATCCCCGCCAAGGGTGTGGTCCTGGTCCGGGGTGAGCTCTACTACAATCTCATGTGGCCCCAGCTCGCCAAGCGGTTCGAGCAACTCCCTGAAGAGCTGCGGGCGCCCATCCTGATCGCTGAAGCAGAGCGGGCTATGCCCTCGCCATAGCGGATGCCGGATGAACACCCTTGAGGGGTAGCGCGTGAGCGCTACCCCTTTTTTCCATCCCTCTCTGCTTCCAGGCTCCGCAACGTCGCACAAGCCCCGCCTGACTCCGTAGACCCAGTGCGTGGGTGTTGCTAGCATCCTTGCTGAAGCAGTGCAACGACGGGTCTTGCGCATGACCAGGGTAGAGATCTACACAACCGCGTTTTGTCCCTACTGTGTGCGGGCAAAACGACTTTTGCAGCGAAAAGGGGTGGCTTACACGGAGATCGCAATCGACCACAACCCCGATGAGATGCACAACATGATCGGGCGCAGCCAAAGGCGAACGGTCCCGCAGATCTTCATCGACGACCACCCGGTTGGTGGCTACGACGACATGGTCGAGCTCGATGCCTTTGGCCGGTTGGACGAGCTCCTCGGCCTCACGGTGGCAGATGAACAGGACCCACCAACATGAAGGAGGATCTCGTTCCTGTCCGCCTCGATAAGTGGCTGTGGGCTGCCCGGTTCTTCAAGACCCGACAGTTGGCGATCACCGCCATCAACGGCGGCAGGGTGGAGGTGAACGGTCAGCGGGCCAAGCCAGGAAAAGCCGTGCAACCCGGTGCACATCTGCGCATCTCCAAGGGACCCCTGGAGTGGGACATCCTGATCAAGGCTGTGTCCAGGCAACGCAGTCCCGCCACGGAGGCGGCGATGCTCTACGAGGAGACTGAAGCCAGTCGCCTACACCGCCAAGAGTTGGAGCGCGAGCAACGCGAGCTCGGGGTCTATTCCCCAGGCCCCCAGAGCAAGCCCAACAAACGCGACCGCCGCCTAATCCATCGCTTCCTCGATGGGACGGACTGAGAACGATCAAGGCGTGGACAACGAGATCTTCCGCGAGACCTACCGCTCCATCAATGAGCACTATTGTCCCTATGAGAAGAGCCTACTGACCAACAATTGCCAGTGCTCCCAAGCCGAGCGTTTCTGCATTGCCGAGCGCGAAGGAGTCAGTTGCCGATTGGCCGCGGCCCAACACCGCTGTCTCCAGTTGCTGGAAATCTTACGGGCCCAGGCCCGTTTTGCGCTCCGCACGGCAACGCTCGGAGCCGCCCTACCCCATGCGCGGGCCATGCGGGTGCAGGTCGGCGGGCTTCGCGGTCTGCACAGGGTGCTCGCGCCCGATGGGCCCATCCCCCATCCTATCCCCGACGTGCACGCTCTGGTGGACGCCGCGCAGACCCAGTACGGGAATCTCGAGGCCTTGCCATTTGCGCCAATCATCCAACAGATTGCCGCCTATCGGGGCCGCCAACCCTTCCGGGAACGCCGGCGCCGCTAACGCTGAATTCCGGCCGTGGCCGTCTCGATCCGCGGCCTACCGCGCATCCCC
>JAEHCY010000460.1 GCA_016880695.1 Chromatiaceae bacterium
AACGAACGCGGGAGTTTTTAGAGCGGCTTCCAGTCAAGACGATCTTTTGGCGGGATACTGCGCTCACACCGAAGAGCTCGATTCTCCTTTGTCAAATCCGAGGGAGATTGCGGGCCGCGGGTGTTTTGCAGCATTCAGAATCGAGTGATCTGCCCGTAAGGGAATGTTTACGACGTCAGCACATCCTTGAACACACGTAGGCAATTTCCGCCCATGATCAAGTCGATCGTGCCGGGCGGGTAACCGCGTTCGGCCAGGATCCTGGGGATCTTGGGGACTTCCCGATCGCTCTCGAGGCCGTCCACGGAAAGGTAGGCCCCCTGGCGCATCCCGGAGCGTTCCACCGGGCTTTTGTGGTCGAGCAGGTAGTGACAGAAATCCAGGCCGAGCCCGACGTGCTCCGGGCCGGCGATCTTGACCATGCGATCGAGGTGGTCCATCAGGTGGGGCAGGTCCGGCGGTTCGACGAAGCGGTTGATGGAATTGAGGCCGATAAAGCCTCCGGTGTCGGCGACGGCCTTGATCTGCTCGTCGGTGAGATTGCGGGGGTGGTCCGCCAAGGCCCGGCAGTTCGAGTGCGAGGCAATAATCGGGGCCGTGGAAAGTTTCACCACGTCCCAGAACCCCGGTTCGTTTAAGTGGGAGACATCGATTATCATCCCCATGGCCTGGGCTTTTTCAACCAGCGCGACGCCAAAGTCGCTCAAACCGCCCACCCGGCCGGTCCGCTTGGGTTCGAAGAAGGCGCCGTCCGCTGCATAGTTTCGCAGAGCGTGGGTGATCCCGAGCACTCGGACCCCGAGCTGGTGGAAGATGCTCAGCAGCCCCAGGTCCGCACCAAGAGGCTCTGCGCCCTCCATTCCTAAGATGAAGGCTTTCTTTCCCTCGCCGACGGCGGCGAGAATTTGCGCGTGGGTGGTGCAGAGCGCAGCGCGCGGCGTCTCTTCCAACTCGGCCTGCAGCGCGGCGATCTGGTCCAGGGCACGGCGCAGCGCCAGCTCCGGCAGGTAGACAACCCCGCTGTAAATAGCGAGGATCCGGGCGTCGATGCCTCCGGCGTCCATGGCGGGGATCCAGGTGGCGTTCAGAATCCCGGTCTGGCCGGCGGACCGGCGGCCCAGGATGTCGCTCAGGATATCGGAATGCGCGTCAACCACGATAGCCATTTATACCTCCGTTTCGTGACCCCGGCGCCCTCGGTGTCAAGGCGACCACCACTAGCACCTGCCGGCGGTCGGCATCGGCTGGGGATATGCGTCATTGTCTTCCCGCCTCGTTCAGGAAGGGGAAGTGGCATGCGCACCGGTGCATCGGGTCGCTGCCCTTCTGGTCCAAGGCAGGCCGCGTCTGGGTGCATATCTCCCGGGCGCTGGGGCAACGCGGTGCGAAAGGACAGCCCGGCGGCGGGTTGACCGGCGTGGGCGGCTCCCCGGAAAGAACCTGGCGATGGGAGTGCTTTTCCGGGTCCAGCGAGGGCAACGCCGAGAGCAGCACCCGGGTGTACGGGTGCTGGGGGGTTTGGAAGACCGGCTCCGTCGCCCCGGTTTCGACGATGTGCCCAAGGTACATCACCCCCATGCGTTGGCTCATGTAGCGGACGACCCCCAGGTTGTGGGAGATGAAGAGATAGGTCAGGTTGAGCTCGCGTTGCAGCGCCTTGAGCAGGTTCAGGGTCTGCGCCTGCACCGAAACGTCCAGCGCGGAAGTGGGTTCGTCCAGGATGAGAATTTCCGGTTTCAGAACAAGGGCGCGGGCGAGCGCGATGCGCTGCCGCTGGCCGCCCGAAAACTCGTGAGCGTAACGGTAGAGGTGATCGATTCCCAGCCCCACCTCCTGCAGGATGGCCAGCACCTGCTCGTCGATCCGGTAGCCGCGGGCGAGCCCGTGGAGCTTGAGCCCAACCCCCACCAGGTCGCGGACGGTCTTGCGCGGGTGCAGGGACGAGTAAGGGTCCTGAAAAATGAGCTGAATGCGCCGGGCCCGCGCCTTGGCCGCCGCCCCGGTCACGCCGATGACGCTTTCGCCGTTCAGGCGGATCTCCCCCGAAAGGACCGGTGCGAGGCCCACCACGGCCTTGCCCAGTGTGGTCTTGCCACAGCCGGACTCCCCCACGAGACCGAAGACCTCTCCGCGCGTCAGCGCCAGCGAGACGCCGTTCACCGCCTGGACGATCCCGCCCTTCTTCCGCAGCAGCCCTTCCTGC
>JAEHCY010000007.1 GCA_016880695.1 Chromatiaceae bacterium
GGCGCTGCGCCGTCTCTATGGCGAGCTGGTGGTCTCTCCGGTCTATGAGAGCGATGCCGTGGGCTTTACCGGCGAGCCCTTCTACAACCTGGTGGTCGGATTCGAGACCGAGAAGCCGGTGGAGGCCCTGTGCGGGGACCTGACCAATCTCGAGGCCGCGCTCGGGCGGGTGCGGGGACCCGATCGGTTTTCGCCCCGCACGCTGGATGCGGATCTGCTGCTCTATGGCGAACAGGTGGTGGATGCCGGGCGTGCGCGTCTGCCTCGCGAGGAGATCTTGGAGTACGCGTTCGTGCTGCGGCCGCTGGCTGAGGTGGCCGGGCACCAGGAGCATCCCATCCTGGGCCGGTCTTTTCGTGAGCTGTGGGCGGAGTTCCCCCAGGCGGAGCAGCCGCTGCGGGTGGTCCCGATCTGCCTCGACTAGCGCGGTGGCGGCGGACTACTGTTGCAGGGTCCGCCCGCCGTCCACCACAACGATCTGGCCGGTGATGTAGTCGGCGTCGCGAAACAGAAACACCAGGGTGCGGGCGATGTCCTCGGGCGAGCCGGAGCGCCGGAGCGGGGTCCGCGCCAGGATTTCGGCCTTTGCGGTCTCTGTCAGCTCGGCCTCGGGCCAGAGGATGGTGCCGGGCGAGATTCCATTGACGCGGATCTCGGGGGCGAGCTCCCGTGCCAGGGCCTTCACCAGCATGGTATTACCGGCCTTGGCAATCGAGTAGATGGGATGGTTCTTGAGCGGCCGCTCGGCGTGAATGTCGACCAGGTTGACGATCGCGCCCCGGCTGGCCCGGAGCAGCGGTGCCGCCGCCTGGGCGAGAAAGAAGGGTGCCCGGAGGTTGCTGCCGATCAGCTCCTGCCACTGGGCCTCGGTGGCCTCGTCCAGGGGGGTCGGGTAGAAGCTCGAGGCGTTGTTCACCAGAAGATCGAGCCGCCCAAAGCTGGCCTTGACGCCCTCGAGAAGACGCTGCGGGGCCGAGGGCTCGAGGAGGTCCGCCTGCAGCAGGCTCACCGAGCCCAGCCGTCGCCGCTCGAGCGCCGTCTTGAGGGCCTGGGCGGCCTCCGCCGAGCGGTGATAGTGCAGCACCAGATCCATTCCTTCCTGGTGAAGGGTCTCTGCGATCACCGCGCCGATGCGCCGCGCGGCCCCGGTGATGAGGGCCACACGGCCGGACAGGCTGGGAATAGGAGGAGTCAAGGCTGAACGCTCTGGATTGTCGTGGGAGTTTCATTCTAGCCGAAGCCCAGCGTGCTTCGTGCGGGAGGATCGGGCCATGAGTCGATCGCCCACATTGGGCGGGGTGGGCCTGCCAGCCCCCGAGGGGGACGAGATCCACCACAGCGAGCGCTTGGCGGCGGCCATCCGCGCCCGCATCGCGGCGCAGGGTGGGTTTCTACCCTTCGACCAATTCATGGAGCTGGCCCTCTATGCGCCGGGTCTGGGTTACTACGCCGCCGGCGCCCACAAGCTTGGCGCCGATGGGGATTTTGTCACGGCGCCTGAGCTATCGCCGCTTTTCTCCCGCTGTCTCGCCGCCCAGTGTGCCGAGGTGCTCGAGGGTCTGGCAGGGGGCGACATCCTGGAGCTCGGCGCCGGCTCCGGGGTCATGGCGGTGGACATCCTCGAGGAGCTGCAACGGCGGGGGTGGCTGCCCGGTTGCTATCGGATACTGGAGCTGAGCCCAGAGCTGCGGGCGCGCCAGCAGGCCACCCTCGCGGCCCGAGCCCCCCATCTCCTGTCGCGGGTGCGCTGGCTGGACGCCCTCCCCCAGGGACTCGAAGGCTTGGTGCTCGCCAACGAGGTCCTCGACGCCATGCCGGTGCATCGCTTCCGTGTCGGAGCGGATCGGGCGATCGAGGAGATCGGCGTCCGTTGGGCGGGCGGCCGCTGGCAGGAAGGGGCAGGGCCACCGGTGAGTCCCGGCCTGGTCCCGGCGGTGGAACGGCTACAGGCGCGGGGACTGGCAACGGCGGAGGGCTATCAGTCCGAGGTGAACCTGCGCCTGTCCCCCTGGATGCGGGCCCTGAGCGAGGGCCTGCGGCAGGGGGTGGTGCTCCTGATCGACTATGGCTATCCGGAGACTGAGTTCTATCTTGCCGAGCGTACTGGTGGGACCCTGATGTGCCACTTCCGCCATCGCGTCCATTCCGATCCCTACTGGTGGGTGGGCCTGCAGGACATTACCGCCCACGTGGACTTCTCTGCCGTGGCCGGGGCGGCGATCTCCGCCGGCTTCGAGCTCTCTGGCTACACCACCCAGGCCCACTTCCTGCTCGGCTGTGGTCTCGACCGGCTGCTCGCGGAGATCGACCCTGCCGACACCGACGCCCACCTCAAGGCCGTGCAGGCGGCCAAGCGCTTGCTCTTGCCCCAGCACATGGGCGAGCGGTTCCAGGTGCTCGGTCTGCACAAGGGGACACCACGGCCGCTCTGCGGGTTCGGGCTGCGCGATCTACGCGAGCGCCTCTAACCGCTGGGGTCAGTGGGGGCGACGGGCCAGGGCGTTCCGATAGTCGGGGGCACGCACCTGCGCGGTGGTGTGCTCCAGGGCCTGCTCCAACTCCATTGCATAGGCGTCTTGATCGGCAAACCCGACCAGGGCGGGGCCGAGTGGATCGCCGTTGGGACCCACCAGCACCAGAGTTGGCGTGGCGAACACCCGATAGCGTTGCACGAACAGGGGAGCGCGGATGCGCTCGCCGTCGAAGTCTGTGATTTTGCCGCGGGCGTGGATCGACAACTCGCCGATGCGCGCCTGACCTGTCAGCTACCCGCCGTGGAAGGCGGGGTGGAGCAGGTCCTGCTTGAGTCGCTCGCAGTAGCCGCAGTCCGCAGAGGTGAATAGGATGGCAACCGGGAGGCCCTGCGCCGCGGCCTGCTCGCCGAGGCTGGCCCAATCGACGTCCACACTGGCTTGGTCATCGCCCCACGCCGAGAGCGAGGCGCCGCCGAGGGCAAGAAGAAGGATGGTGAGGGCGGCGCGCAGGCGTGGCATGAGGGGCCTTCGGTAAGGCTGATCGAGTAAGAAAGTAGAATATCCTAATATTAGGAACACCTGAATAACCTCCTGTTCCGGCCTGCGGGGCGGGTGCCTCATTGCCCGTAGCAGGGGCCGCTTTCGACTCGGCTCGGCTCGGGACAGGCGGCATTAGCTGTTGCTGCCACGGCTGCTGGGGACGATCCCTCGACACGACGCTGCGCGCCTACTCGGGATGACGGGTGTCTTTTCTGCTCCCTGAAGATGGGCGTTTTCGATGCCTTTGCTCCATCTCGCGCAAACCCCTGCGAAAAGCTGTTACCCCAAGCCAGGGTGCCACGGCGGGCCGCGACCAGTTCCAGATGCATGCGACGGAAGCGGGCGCGGGTTGAGAATGCCCACCAGGTTGATGGCCGCAGCGCGCAGCCCTCGGGGTTGCGGGCGATGGCCGTGGGGTTGAAGATGTCTCCTTGGTGAGTTCGAGGCCGGGAAGCACCTTGATGTCGCGGTGGCGTTCGGGGTGGGCTGTGAGAATGCGAGTGCGCACACC
>JAEHCY010000461.1 GCA_016880695.1 Chromatiaceae bacterium
CACGAGGGGCCACCACAGCCCTGGAACGGCGCCGACGAAACCTTCCTGCACCAGGTTCTTGGCGAACGTCATGAGATTGTAGAGGGCGGCGAAGGTAAGCACTGCCACGAGGGTCTTGGCAAAGCGTCCCTGGCGTGGTCGGCTGCGACTCACGGGCACGGCCAGCAGGGCGAGAAGCAGGGTTGACACTGGCGTGGACAGGCGCCACTGAAACTCCGCCAGGTCCTTCCGTTCCGAGGACCCGCTCAGGGCCAGTGTGGTCTGCTCCTTGCTTTTATAACCCACGAGATGGGGCTCTGGCGCGGCGAGCGTCAGGCGCAGGTCCCGGAACTTTCCCACCGCATCCCGGCTGCCCTGCGTGTCCAGCCGGTACAGGGACCCCTCCTCGAAGAGGAACACCAGCGGGCCAGCCTCTTCCCGAGGCGGCTGAAACAGTCTCTTTGCGACGATGACCAGCATCGCCTCTGCTTGCCGGACCTGCACGATGACCCCTTCGGCGGTGCGAGTCGACAGATCGACTGCGTCGGCGAAGATGGTGTAATCGGAGCCGGGACCGACGAAGAATTGCTTCGCCGCCAGGGCCTCGATGTCCAGCTTCGCCTCGGCTTGAGCCGCGGCCAGCAACAGGTAACGCTGCTGGTGGGCCCAGGGTCGCACCACCAGGGATAGGCAGGCCACCATCACGGCCACCACCAAGGCAAACCGCAGAACGATCGCCACGAGCCGCGTCTCGCCGAATCCGCATGCCGAAAGCGCGATGATCTCGGCGTCCGAGTGCAGGCGTCCGAGCCCGAATACCACCCCGAAGTAAAGCGACACCGGCAAAAGGACTTCCAGTGCGATCATCAGCTTGATCACAACCATCTGGGCGACGATCACCGCCGGAAGTAGGCCGGCGGCGACCTCGCTAAGAATCACGGCCGCGGTGTAGCTTGTGAAAATCACCACGAAGACGCCGGTGATGATCAGGAACGGCCGGCCTAGCTCGCGGGTGATATAACGCGTGATGATCAATAGGCCTACCTAAGGATAAGGGTCCGGCCTCTGGTGCTGATACAATTCGGCCCGGAGCGGTGAATCATACCGTTGCGGCGTGATCATCGCACGGCATCCCGCTACTTAGGCTCCCGCGGGAGCTTCGCTCGGACCACCCGAAAGGTACGAGCACGGGGGTTGTCTCAGGGAACCGCGAAACTCCCGCAGGAGGCCCTTGTCCTTCCTGCGCATTCCTTGGGTGGGGCTACGACGAAATGGCAAGATAAAGCGTGAGCATATTTGACAAGTTTCAAGACATCGCGGCGGGTATCGGAGAGCTGGCCGGGCTCGGGATCATGCCCTTCGGCGCAGAGATCGAGCAGATCTCCTCCGCCACGGAAGGCGTTGTCCTTGGCCATCCGGTGATACTGGCAGGAACAAACAACTACCTAGGCCTGACGTTCGATCCCGACTGTGTGCAGGCGGCCCGCGAGGCGCTGCAGGTGCAGGGTACCGGCACCACGGGCTCCCGCCTGGCCAACGGCAGCTACGCGGGGCACCTGGCCCTGGAGCGGGAGTTGGCACAGTTCTACGCAACGCCCTCGGCCATCGTGTTCTCGACGGGCTTTCTGGCCACCATGGGTGCGGTGAGTACCCTCACGGGGCCCGGCGATAGCATCCTGATCGATGCTGACTGTCACGCCAGTATCTACGAGGGTACCCGCCTCAGCGGCGCCGAGGTGATTCGCTTTCGGCACAACAACCCGGAGGATCTCGAGAGGCGCCTGCACCGGCTCCCGCGGGGAGGGGAGGGGAGCACCCTGGTCGTCGTCGAGGGCATCTACAGCATGCTGGGGGACCGTGCCCCCCTGGCCGAGATCGCCGCGCTGACGAGACAGTTCGGTGCCTACCTGATGGTGGACGAGGCACATTCCCTGGGGGTGCTCGGGGCGACCGGGCGCGGCCTCACCGAGGAGCTGGGGGTGGAAGATGCCGTGGATTTCATCGTCGGCACCTTCAGCAAGAGTCTCGGTGCCGTGGGCGGTTTCTGCACCAGCCGTCATCCGGAGCTGGAGTTGATGCGCTACAGCGCCCGCTCCTACATCTTTTCGGCGTCCCTCGTCCCCTCGGTGGTGGCCTCGACCCGGGTCGCGCTGCGGATTCTGCGCGAGCGCCAGGATCTGCGCGAGCGCCTCTGGGGAAACGTCAACCACCTGTACCATGCGCTCTCGACGGCAGGCTTTCGGTTGGGTCCCGAGCCGAGTCCGGTGATCGCGATGATGGTGGAGAGCAAGGACCAGGCCTTGGTCTGGTGGCGGCGGCTGTTGGAGCAGGGTGTCTACGTCAATGTCGTCCTGCCACCCGCGACGCCGACCGGGGGGGCGCTGCTGCGCTGCAGCCTGAGCGCGGCGCATACCGAGGACCAGGTGGAGCGGATTCGCGAGGCCCTGTGTGGTCTCGGCGCAACCGATGCGCGCGCCTGGGCGCCGCAAGCCGATTCGGCCCCCCTTGCTTGAGAGAACCATTACCACCGACACCTAAGATCAAACCACGGGATACCCCTGGGTATGCAGCGCCTCTACTTTCACATCATTGGTGACCCGCAGGTCAGGCTTTGGGGTCTTACCCCGCGCCAGCGCCTGGTCAGGCAGATCCGCCACGTCGCGGACGCCTCCCCGATCGATGACGTTCGCCTGTTCCCACAAGATGTGCCAGTTCTTGTCGTGAACGGTGCCTACGTGACGGAGATTCGCACCTTTCGGAGCCTGCTCGCCCATCCGGGGACGCTGCTGCGCTGTACCACCGATCAGAGGTTGGCCGCCGCCTTTGTTTCCGCCGAGTTCGCGGAGGTGGCCGCAGCACTATTGCGAGGTGACTCCGTCACCGTCCCCGAGGGTTTGGGTGTCGTCGACCCAGCGGACCTGGATGCCTTCGACAGGGGTTTGCGCCGTTCCGCCCCGCCCTTGTTGGAACCGGTATCGGAACCCGAGCAGGGTCGGCTTGAGGACCTGCTCTACGGAAACGCCTACAAGGGCATCACCGACCTGGTTACCAAGTGGTTCTGGCCGAGACCCGCCAAGCGGGCGGTGCATTGGTTCGCCGATCACGGCGTAACTCCCAACATGATCACCTCGGCCGGTCTGTTGCTGATGCTATTGGCGAGTGTCCTCTTCTATCAGGGTCACTATGCTCTGGGACTGGCCGCGGGCTGGGTCATGACGTTCCTCGACACGGTGGACGGCAAGCTCGCCCGCGTCACCGTCCAGTCGAGCCGCCTGGGCCATTTTCTGGACCACGGCATGGATCTGCTGCACCCCCCTTTCTGGTACATCGTCTGGGGCATGTCGCTGACCCACTTTGACGCTCCGTTGGGGCTCGATCGGGTCGACTTCTACTGGATGATCGTCATCGGCTACGTGGGAGGGCGCTTGTGCGAGGCCCTGTTCCATCTGTTAGGCAGTTGCAGCATCTTCGGCTGGCGACCCTTCGACGCCTACTTCCGCCTCGTCACGGCGCGGCGCAACCCTTCCCTGATCCTCCTGACCCTGGCAGTTGCCGTCGGGCGACCCGATTGGGGCTTTGTCGCCGTCGCCCTCTGGACCGCCTTTACCACGGGCATCCTGGTCCTGCGTCTGGCTCAGGGGGCGATCGTTAGGGTGACGAGCGAACCGCTAGGGTCTTGGTTGAGCACTCCGGAGCAGGCGGCAAGGGAGCATCCGCGGGCCTTCCGCCAGTTCTCGGTGACGCGCAGGGCTTACGTGCAGCGCTGATTCCGGTAACGCGGGGCGCGCGTCACGGCAGCCCCTGGTCAAGCCAGGGGTAAGGCTGGCCGGACCCCTGGGGCAGCGGTCAGGATGGCTGTGATACCCGCCCTGGGGCGGGCGGGGGATGATCAGGTTCGCCCGCCGGATCCTGGTCGGACCCGACCAGCGCACCCTGCTCGATGCGAATCACGCGATCGGCAATATCCGCCAGTTCCGACTGGTGAGATACCGCAAGGATGGTGATGCTCCCACGCAGGCCGACGAGGGTGTCGCACAGAGCGGTTGCGCTTGCCGCGTCGAGCGCGCTGGTCGCCTCGTCGAGGATCAGCAGCTTCGGTCGTCGGACCAGCGCGCGGGCGATACAGAGCCTTTGCCTCTGGCCTCCCGACAGCTTCCCACCGCGCTCCCCCACGGCCGTGTGCAGTCCCTCCGGCATGGCCGCGACGAAGTCCCAGGCGCCGGCGGCCCGCAGGGCCCACTGCGCGTCGGCCTCACTCAACGCCGGATCGCCCAGGGTGACGTTGTTGAGGACGCTATCGTGCAGGAGAAGTGTCTCCTGCGCGACGTAACCGATCAGGTGCCGCCAGCGCTCGGGGTGGCAATCCCCTAGCGAGGTGTCGTCCACCAGGACCCGCCCGGACGTCGGCGCCAGCAGGCCGGTGACCAGATCGAGAACCGTGGTCTTGCCCGATCCCGAGGGTCCGACCAGCGTGGTGAAGGAACCGGCGGGAATCGACAGGGAAACGTCGTGCAGAATCTCCGTGGCGCCGACCGTGAAGCCTACCCGATCGAGACGGATCTCACGCGTGAACTGGGGGACCTCGTTTCCACCGGACTCCCGCGCCTCTTCGGCGCGGTGGACCGTGCGCATCAGCGACCAGTAAGCGCTATCGTTCGATACCAGTTTCTGATAGCTGCGCTGCAGCTTACCGGCGGAGTTCAGGACGCGCACCATGAGGATTACCAGGACCATGATGCTCGCCATCGGGACGTCCCATTGCGTCACCGTGACGTAAAGCCCAAGGGCAACTAACATCACGATCACCGGCTCATGCAGGGCACCGAGGGCCTCCTCGCTGAAGACCTGTTGCCGCATGGTCTTGTTGAGACGGCCGGTCTCCGACTCCAGCACCGCACTGGCCCGCCCAACCAGCCCCATGGACTTGAGCGCCTTTACCGACTGCAGGGTGTCCGTCATGCGGGCCAGTAGGGAGGAGAAGAGTTTGGTCTGGCGGCGCCCCGCCCGCCGCGCGGTACGCACCAACCGGCCAAAGAGGACGAGCAGGAGGAGACTCCCCGCCATGGCTCCGAGAGTACCCTCCCAGGAGATCGCAAGCGCCACGAGACAGTACACCAGGGTTTCGATCAATAGCGCGAAGGTGCGGGCGCCACTCAGATAGGCCGAGGAGGCCCGCACCGTTTCGGTTGCCATCACGTTGGTGAGGGAACCAATCGGCTGGTGCAGAAAGTAATCCCAGCGGGCACCGAGCAGCGCACTCAAGAGCTTCAGGCGCAAGTCGGTGGCGATCTGGGCTACCGTGTAGCCCACATGTCGATTCGCGAACAGCGTCAGCAAGCCTTTCAGCGTCATGCTGATTACGATGATGATCAGCAGGATCCCGAGTGAGGGGGTGAGGCCGAGGTCCCTCACCAGACTCACGATTCGGGAGTCGCTCAGCTCGGCAGCGGTCTGAGGCGGGCCGAGGGCGACCTGCAGCATCGGCAGCAGAGCCGACAAGCTGAGGCCCTGCATGACCCCCGCCACGAGCAGGGCGATGAGTGTCACCAGGGTCCGCCCCGGGTAGGTACGCGCGACATCGAGCATCAGGTGCACAGGCTTATCCTCGGAAAACGGCTGAAACCCTGAGGGGGCCGATCTTTCCAGGCCCAATCGGTAAACCCAGTTGGCCCAAGGCCGCTCCGCCTGTGTCCCTGGAACGCCCCGAGCTGGCCAGGGCGCCGCGGCGTCATGCCAGATTCCACCCCGAGCAGAAGAGGTTGCGGCACCTCAGGCGGCTCCGCCGCCTACCGATAGGCGTGTCCGCTGGGGTGGCCTGCGGGGGCGCCGCCCGCTCGCGGGGCAAGCGGAGGGCGTCGTCACGAGGGAAGCCTGGAGGGTGACGGGATCCCACGAGCCGTAGGGTAGTCGAAGCCATCGCTTGCGGGAACGGTGGGGGGGTCAAAATGCAATCGTTCGCTTCGGCGTGTCCGGGCGGCCGTTCGCACGCCGCCGAAGGCAAGGTACGCCGTCGGACTCGACGAGTGCGAAGACCTTGCTGATCCGGTCGCAATGGTTGATGGGCACGGCCCCAGGGGGGTACGCGAGGGGAATGAGAGGGCCCGATAGGGAGCCAGAAGCGCGGCCGATGATACCCTCGACCCAGAAACCCCGCAACTGGACCGTTCTGGCACCTGTCGCGACCATCGCTGTTGCCCCTTGAAGCTTGCCGTCGGGGTGAGCCGGGTGGCCCAGGACACCGTTACAGGGCCTTGACCAGGGGCCATAAAGGGGGGATTCTCTCCCCGTGGATGGGCCGGATCTCCTGATTCGATAATCCGGGCCTTGAATTCCCTGGGCGACCTCGGCCCCATCTCACACCAGGAAAAACAACCGCAATCCTTGGTTACCTTCGTTCAAGGCAGGGTGGTGCCTTCTTGGGATGGTCTAGTTCGCGGTGGCAACCAGGATTTTCTTCGGTTCTAGCTGGTTAGCCTGTCCTCCCGGACCGGGTTTACCCCGAACGGGCGCCTTTGTGGTCGCTTTCGAGGGGGGGAGGTGTTCCACCACCGTCTCGGGACCCTCGCTGGAAGCCTATGCCGGGCTGAAGCAGGTCCTCGGTCGGTGCGTTCAGTGACCCGTCCTGCCTCGCGACGGCGGCCTCCAGACTTTCCCGGAAGTCACGTTAACCGACTCCCGCTGGCCGGCCCTGCCCGGGTTCTTCTGCGCAGCCGAGACCAAGCCCACCGCGCGGACCGCGCCGGTCGAGCGACTGAGAGCGGGGTGGCCGTGGGGCTGGAGGCCTCGCTCGGCTCAGGCCGGTGGACGCCGAGCCTCACCGGGCCGCCGGATCCATGAGTAGTCCCGTCGCCGAGGTCCACTTCGGAGGCCCCGACCTTGCCCCGCGCCGGCTGCGTGATCTGCTCGAGGCCTGTGTCCGCGCGGTCCCGCCCGGCGGCCGGATCGACTGGGTAACCTACTACTTCCGCGACCGCAGACTCGCCGAGTCCCTTCTCGAGGCCCGGCGCCGCGGCGTCGTCGTGCGCCTGACACTGGAGGGACGCCCCCGCACGGAGCACGCCTGCGACCGCGTTGTCGCCCGGCTTACCGGTCCCGGCGGGCTCGGCGAGGGGTTGCGGACGGTGCGCATGTGGCCCGTTCCCACGCCTCCCGGCAAGCTTCGCTACCCCCACCTGCACGAGAAGCTCTATTGTTTCTCGCACCCCGAGCCGCTGTCCTTCGTCGGTTCCTACAATCCCTCGGGGGACGACCCGGAAGAGGACCCCGCCGTTATCGACGAGATCCGCGACCAGGACCGTGGCCACAACCTGCTAGTCGCGTTTCGCGACCCGAGCCTGGTGGAGGGCCTGCGGGCGCACGCCGACTGGCTCCACCATACCCCTGTTCCCGGTCTGCTCGGGGTCATCGCTCGTGCCAACCGGCGGCTTCGGTCGGGCAGCACCGAGATCCACTTCCTGCCGCACATCGGCCGCCATCCCTTGCTCGGCCGTCTCGACGGCCTTGGCAGCAGCGCCCGTGTGCGCATCGCCGGGTCGCACGTTAAGGGCGCGGGCATCGTCCGAGCTCTCGGGGGCTTGGCGCGGCGCGTTGGCTCGGTGGACCTGGTGGCGGAGGATACCGAGCGTCGGGTCCCCTCGCGGGTGGAGGAGCAGCTTCGTGCTGCGGGGATCCGCTTCCGTCGCACCGCCGACCCCGCGGGCCTGCCGATGCACAACAAGTTCGTCCTCGCCGAGGAGAGCGGGCAGCGTTGGGTTGCCTTCGGTAGCTTCAACTGGACGACCCGGTCGTTCTGGATCAACCGTGAGATCCTCACGATCTCCTCGGACGAAGATCTGTTCGCCGCCTTCGACGAACGTTGGAAGGCGCTGGAGCGGGGGTCGGGCTGTTAACGGCCGCCCCAGCTTTCGATACTCTGTGGCCCTGGGCCCTGGGCCCTCGGGTCGTGCGGGGCTGATGCTGCCTGGGATCGCCCACCCCGGACTTCCTCGGCGGGTGCGCTAACCCGCCTGGGCAAGGCGGTAGCCGAGCATCCAAGGAAGTGCCCGCCGGGTGTTTGGCGGCCTTGATCGGAACCACCGATACTACGTTCGTCTCAATGGAAGCGAAAACCCGATGAGTCACTCGCCCTCCACCCTTCTCATCCCCGTCGAGATCCAGGTCCGCGAGATGGACGCCAAGATCCTGC
>JAEHCY010000462.1 GCA_016880695.1 Chromatiaceae bacterium
CCATCGGGATCCCCACCAACATGTTCACGGTGCTGTTCGCGATCGGGCGGCTGCCGGGCTGGATCGCCCAGTGGAAGGAGAGCATGGACGACCCCGAGTGGAAGCTCTGCCGCCCGCGGCAAGTCTACACGGGGCCGCTCGAGCGCCCCTACGTGCCGATCGAGGAACGCTGAAAGAGGCTCGAAGCCGAAAGCTCAAAGGAAAGAGACGAAGGCTATAGCCAACGCATCAATTGCCGCATCGGGAGGGAGGTAGATCATGATCGTCGGGATACTGAAGGAGATCAAGACCAAGGAAAACCGGGTCGCCATGACCCCGGCCGGGGTGGAGCAACTGGTGGGGCGGGGCCACACGGTGTGCGTGGAGACCCATGCGGGGGCAGGGTCCGGGTTCACGGACCCGATGTACGAGAAGGCCGGGGCTGCGATCCTGCCGCAGGCGAGGGAGGTCTACGCCAAGTGCGCGATGGTGATGAAGGTCAAGGAGCCGCTGGCGAAGGAGTACCCGTTGATCCGCAAGGGGCAGGTGGTGTTCACCTATTTTCACTTCGCGGCCTCCGAGGAGCTGACCCGGGCCATCATTAAATCCGGCTGCACCGCCGTCGCCTACGAGACCGTCAAGAAGGCCAACGGGTCGCTGCCGCTGTTGACCCCCATGAGCGAGGTGGCCGGCAAGATGGCCGTGCACGCAGGCGCCAAGTACCTCGAAAAAATATACGGCGGCAAGGGCAAGCTGCTCGGCGGCGTGCCGGGGGTGGACTCCGGCACGGTGTTGATTCTGGGCGGCGGGGTGGTCGGCGTCAATGCCGCCAAGATCGCCTGCGGGCTGGGCGCCAAGGTCTACCTGCTGGACACCAACCTGGAGCGGCTGCGCTACCTGAGCGACGTCATGCCTCCCAACTGCTTTCCGGTGGTTTCGAGCCCGGCCAACATCCGCAAGTACCTGCAGGAGGCGGACCTGGTGGTGGGGGCGGTGCTCATCCCGGGCGCAACCGCGCCGCGGCTGGTCACGCGCGACATGCTCAAGCTCATGAAGAAGGGCACGGTGATGGTGGACGTCGCCATCGACCAGGGCGGCTGCATCGAGACCGCGCACCCGACCACCCACGACGACCCGATCTACGAGATCGACGGGATCATCCACTACTGTGTGGCCAACATGCCCGGCGCGGTGTCCATGACCTCCACCATCGCATTGACCAACGCCACCCTGCCCTACGCGATCGAGATCGCCGAAAAGGGCATCAAGCAGGCGGCCCGGGACAACCCGGAGATCGCCGAGGGCATCAACATCATCGAGGGCAAGGTAACCTTCCCCGGTGTCGCCGACGCCTTCGCGCTGAAATACACTCCGATCGAGAAGGTGCTGGGGCAAAAGCGGCATCGCTGAACACCCAAGGGAACATGAAATACAAGGAGGTCAGTTGCCATGGCGAAAACCAAACAGTCGCTGGAGTGCTTGTGCGTCAACACGATTCGGGCGCTGGCAATGGACGCCGTCGAGGCGGCGAAATCAGGGCACCCCGGCGCGCCCATGGGCCTGGCTGCCGCGGCCTACGTGCTGTGGACCCGGGTGCTGAAACACAACCC
>JAEHCY010000052.1 GCA_016880695.1 Chromatiaceae bacterium
CGCGCATGTGGGGCGGCCTGACCAATCCCAGGGAGCTGCGCGCCATCGCCGACGTGGCCGAGAAGTTCCAGGTGCCCGAGGTGAAGGTCACCGGCGGCCAGCGGATCGACCTGTTCGGGGTGAAGAAGGAAGACTTGCCCGCCATGTGGGCCGATCTTTCCGCCGCCGGTTTCGTCTCCGGCCACGCCTACGGCAAGGCCCTGCGCACGGTGAAGACCTGTGTGGGCAGCCACTGGTGTCGTTTCGGCACCCAGGACTCGACGGGCCTGGGGGTCAAGCTCGAGCAGATGACCTGGGGCTCCTGGATGCCCCACAAGTTCAAGCTGGCGGTAAGCGGCTGTCCGCGGAACTGCGCCGAGGCCACCATCAAGGACTTCGGCGTGGTCTGCGTGGACTCCGGCTACGAGCTGCATGTGGGCGGCAATGGGGGGATCAAAGTGCGGGTCACCGACCTGCTCTGCAAGGTGCCGACCGAACAGGAGGTTCTCGAGCACTGTGGCGCCTTCACCCAGCTTTACCGAGAGGAGGCCCACTATCTGGAACGCACCGCACCCTGGGTCGAGCGGGTCGGCCTCAATTACATCAAGCGCCGTGTCGTGGACGACGCGGCGGGTCGCGCCGAACTCTACAAGCGCTTCCAATTCGGCCAGCAATTCGCCCAGATCGATCCCTGGAAGGCGCGCGCCCAAGGGGCCGAGGCCAACGAGTTTACCCCCATCAAGCTCGCGCTCTGACGCAAACCGCATCGAGGTAAGAAACGATGAGCACATGGTACGAAGTGGTGGAGTTGGCCGAGATCCCGGTGCTCGGCTCCCGCGTCGTTAGGACCCGCGACATGGACATCGCCCTGTTCCGCGGTGCCGACGATCGAGTCTACGCGCTCCGCGATGCTTGCCCCCACAAGCGTGGCCCGCTCTCCCAGGGCATCATGCACGGGACCTCCGTCACCTGTCCCTTGCACAACTGGCGAATTGACCTGACCAATGGCGCGGCACAGGCGCCCGACGAGGGCTGCACCCATGTGTTTCCGGTCATGGTGGAGGCGGGCAAGGTGCTGCTTCAACTGACACCCGTCGGCACTGGCTGTTAGGAGGCTGTGTCATGCTGTTCGGACGTGGCAAAAAGAACCCCGTCAAGATCGCGGACAAGGGCGTGGTGGAGTGGAAGTACGCCGTCTGCGGCTACTGCTCCACCGGCTGCTCGATTGAGGTCGGCCTCAATGCCGACGGTCGTCCGGTCGCCTCGCGCGGCGTCGCGGATGCCGATGTCAACCGCGGCAAGCTGTGCCTGAAGGGCATCTTTGAGCACGAGTTGTTCACCTCCGCCGGGCGCGGCTTTAAGCCGCTGATGCGCGAGCATTGGCACCAGGAGTGGCGGCCTGCCGACTGGAATACCGCGCTGGACCGCCTGCATGACGAGATTCGCCGCATTCAGGGGAAATACGGCCCGGATTCCTTCGCCATCATTTCCACCGGCCAAATGCTGACCGAGGAGTTCTACACCCTGGGCAAGCTCACCCGCGGCCTGATCGGCACCAACAACTACGACGGCAACACGACGCTGTGCATGTCCTCGGCGGTGTCCGGCTACAAGCGCAGCTTTGGCTCCGACGGTCCCCCCGGCTGCTACGAGGATTTCGAGCATACCGACTGCCTGATCGCCTGGGGCTCCAACCTGCCTGAGCAGCACCCCATCATTTACTGGCGCATGAAGGAGGCCCAGGAAAAACGCGGCTTCCCCCTGATCGTGGTCGATCCGCGCGTCACCATGCTGGCCCAGAACGCCAACATCCACCTGCCCATCACGCCGGGCACGGACGTGGTGCTGATGAACGCCATGATGCATGTGATCTTCAAGGAGAACCTGCACGATCAGCGCTACATCGACGCCAACACCAACGGCATCGAGGCCCTGCGCACCGAGGTGGAGAAGTACGACCCGGTGACCGCCTCCAAGATCTGTGGCATCGACGAGGACACCATCCGCGTCGTCGCCCGTACCTTTGCGAAAGCGGGCGCGGCCATGCAGATCTGGACCATGGGCATAAATCAGTCCACCCATGGTTCCGACGGCGTGGTCGGGATCAACGACCTGGCGCTGATCACCGGAAACATCGGCAAACCCGGCGGTACCAGCCTGTCCATCACCGGGCAGTGCAACGCCATGGGCACGCGCGAGTGGTCATCCTGCTCGGGGCTGCCGAATTACCGCGTGCTGGAAAATCCCCAGCACCGCGAGGAAGTCGCAGCGTTCTGGAACGTGGACCCGGAGTTCTTCCCCAAGAAGCGGGGTATGTACCAGACCGACATCTACCAGGCCATGGAGGCCGGCCAGATCAAGGGCATGTGGCTGATCGCCACCAACCCCATGTCCTCTCTGCCCAATACAGCGCGCATTCGCAAGGCGATGGAACAACTGGAGTTCTGCTGCGTCCAGGACTGCTACCAGGACACCGAAAGCGCCCAGTACGCCCACGTCTACTTGCCCGCTGGCACCTGGGCGGAGAAGGACGGGGTGATGACCAACACGGAACGGCGGATCAATCGGATCACGCCGATCACGCCGCCGCCGGGTGAGGCAAAACCCGACCTGTGGATCTTCAACCGGGTGGCGGAACGCTTCAACCGCGAGGCCAAGGTGAAATTTCCCGAAAAGGCTGGCGACATCTTCCTGGAGATGGGCGAGCTGTCGAAGGGGCGCCTGGCCGACATCTCTGGCATGAACCACGAGCTGATCGAACACAGTCGCGGCATCCAGTGGCCCTACACCCTTGAGCAGCGTGAGCGGGGCGAGGCCCCCCCCAAGGGCGGCAAGCGCCTCTACACCGTGGACGGCACGTTCAGCTACCCGGATGGCCGCGCCAAACTCATCCCCCTGCCCTTCATCGACAACAACGAGGTGCCGGACGAGAAGTTCCCCATATGGCTCAACACGGGCCGCCTCATCGAGCATTGGCACGGCAGGACCAAGACCGGCAAGATCGGCAACAACAACAAATTCAGCCCGATCCCCTTCATCGAGATCAACCCCGACCTGGCTTCGGATCTGGGCATCCGGCGCTGCGAGTACGTGCGTCTGGTATCGCGTCGCGGCGATGCCGTGGCCATGGCCCAGCCCACCCAGCGGGTACCCAAGAACATGGTGTTCCTGCCCTTCCACTTCCACGACTGCGCCAACCGCCTGACGCTGGGCCTGCTCGAC
>JAEHCY010000463.1 GCA_016880695.1 Chromatiaceae bacterium
ATCGCCTCGGCGGTGCAGCTTGTGGAGATGGTGATCAAGAAGTATTCGCCGGCCCTGTTCCGGGCGCTGGGCATCTATCTGCCACTGATCACCACCAACTGCGCCGTGCTGGGCATCGCCGTGTTCCAGACCGCCAAGAACTACAACCTGGCGCAGAGCGTCGTCTACAGCCTGGGCGCCGGCGGCGGGTTCACCCTGGCCCTGGTGCTGATGGCGGGGTTGCGCGAGAAGCTGGCGTTGGCCCGCCTGCCCTCGGTGAGTCAAGGTGCCGCCTTGACCCTGATGCTGGCGGGACTGCTGTCCCTGGCCTTCATGGGGTTCGCCGGGCTCGGGGGCTCCAATGGTTAAGTGCCTGCTCGCCGCCGCGGTTATTCTGCTGGTGCTGATGACTTGGATCGGGGTGGACCGAGCCTATCGCGCCTTCGCCCATCGCCACCCGGAGCTGGGACCTTTTCGCACGCCCGGTGGGGGCTGCGGCGGCTGCCGTTGCAGCGGTGGGCAGTGCCGAGCCGACACAATACCAATCGCTGATTAACGCGGGAGAAGTGCTTCATGACCGATTACCCAAGTGGCGTCGGGCCGACCCTGCCGGCGGTGATCAAGGAGAGCCGACGCATCAACCCCGAGGGGCCCGACGAGGTGCGCCACATCCGATTGCAGGTGATCGATCCCGGGTTTCGCTACCTTGAGGGGCAGAGCATCGGGGTGGTGGTACCCGGGCCCCATCCCTTCGGCAACCCGTTGCACCTGCGGCGCTACTCCATTGCCAATGCCCGCGAGCTACCGCTGGAGGAGGGTGTGGACCTCGAGCTCCTGGTGCGGCGCTGCTTCTACATCGACGAGGTGAGCGGCGAACGCTATCCCGGCATTGCCTCCAACTTCCTGTGCGATGCCCGCCCCGGAGACCGTATCCAGATCACCGGACCCTACGCGAGCCCCTTCAAGATGCCCCAGGACCACCGGAGCAATCTCCTGATGATTAGCACCGGTACCGGAGTGGCGCCGTTTCGGGCCTTCATGCAGTCCATCTACGAGCGGCGCTCGGGCTGGAGCGGACAGGTGCGGCTGTTCTACGGTGCCCGCACCGGGCTGGAGACCCTCTACCGCAACGACCGCGACACCGACTTCGCCAACTACTACGACGAGAAGACCTTCCGCGCCTTCCAGGCCCTGATCCCGCGCCGGACCACCGATGAGGAAGCGGCCCTGCAGCGTTCCCTGGAAGACAATGCGAGCGAGGTCTGGGATCTGGTGCAGCAGCCCAACACCTACGTCTTCCTGGCGGGGCTGGAGCGGACGGCGGTGGTTCTCGAACGGATCCTGTCCCAGGCGGCGGGCTCGGAGTCGGCCTGGCTCAGGCTCAAGGGGCGTCTGCTCGAGGACGGCCGCTGGTCGGAGCTGCTCTACAGTTAAGTCGTCGGATGGGGAAGCCTTCAGGTATTAGAAATAATAACAACAGGTTGGTGTGACATAACCAAGGGCGCTGCACCCATTCGCTCAATTTCCGCCCCTTTTTTGGTAATCGTTCAGACCCCCCCGGCAACGGTTGGGGCGCTAAGCACGGAAGGCACCGATCTTCTTACCCCCTCCCCCCGGGCTGAGCGTGTACCACATTTTCGCTGGACACTGGCGGGTGGTTTTGGTCGGTGGTGCGCATGGAAGTATGTGGACAACCATTCACCGCGCAGACCCTGGCCTGGGTCAACGAGTGGGTGAGGATCGAGCCGGGGTTGAGTCGCAGCGCGCTGTCGCGCCGGCTCTGTGAGCGGCTCGATTGGAGAGACAGCCGTGGGCGCCTCAAGGCGGGAAGACGCCG
>JAEHCY010000053.1 GCA_016880695.1 Chromatiaceae bacterium
CTTTGTTCCGGCGCCGCCGGCCTCCTGCGCTCGAGGCCGAGCGCCTGGAGCTCAATGACGGGGATTTCATCGACCTGAGCTGGGTCCGCGGGGCCCAGGGCCCCTGTGTGCTGGTGCTCCACGGGCTGGAGGGCTCGCTCGACTCGCACTACGCCGGGGGCACCCTCGCCGCCCTGGCCGCGGCCGGCTATCGGCCGGTGTTCATGCATTTCCGTGGCTGTAGCGGGACCCCCAACCGCCTTGCCCGCGGCTACCACTCGGGCGCCACCGAAGACCTGCTGAGCGTGCTGGCGCACCTGGCCGGGCGGCTCGGCGAGCCGCCGTTCGCCGCGGTGGGGTACTCGCTGGGGGGGAACCTGCTGCTCAAGTACCTCGGCGAGCGGCCGCCGCCCATTCCGCTGCGGGCGGCAGTGGCGATCTCGGTGCCGTTTCGGCTGGGAGATGCGATGCGGCGGCTCGATCTCGGGGTCTCGCGCCTGTATCAGCGACATCTGCTCCGCCGGCTGCAGGCCTCGTACCGGAGAAAGTTCGCCCTGATTGCATCGCCGCTCGCGGTGGAGGTGGAGCGCCTGCGCAATTTCTTCGAGTTCGACGACCAGGTGACCGCCCCGCTGCATGGCTTTGCCGGGGCCGACGACTATTACGCCCGCTGTAGCTGCCGGCAGTTCCTGCCCCAGGTGCGAATCCCGAGCCTGCTCCTCCACGCCCGCGATGACCCCTTCATGTTCCCCGAGACCGTACCGACGGCCGAGGAGCTGGGGCCGGAGACCACCCTCGAATTGAGCGAACGGGGCGGGCATGTGGGGTTCGTCACCGGCGCCCTGCCCTGGCGGGCAAAATTCTGGGCCGAGCAGCGTCTGGTGGGCTTCTTGGATGCCGTCCGGGAAGGTGGGCCACGCGATTCGACGCTTGCTTCGGCACCGCTCAGCGAGCACCGGGAGGTTCCCGAAGGGATCGAGCATGCTGAGGAGTAGGATGAGGCCCGAGGCAAGATCCATGACTCAACCCTGCTCGCGCCGGTCCCGGAGCTAACCCCCAATCCGCCAGCAGGCGGCGGAGTGGGTGGCGCTCAGGCGAACCCGCTCCGGGTAGGCCCGGCGGCACTCGGGGGTGGCCTCGGGACAACGCGGATGGAAATGGCAGCCCGCGGGGGGTGCCGCCGGGGAGGGCAGATCGCCTTCCAGGCGGATGATGACGCGCCGCTGCGCCGGATCGACCATCGGCACCGCCGACAGCAGGGCCTTGGTGTAGGGGTGACGGGGCCGGCCGAGCACCTCCTCCACCGTGCCCCCCTCGACGATCCGCCCGAGATACATGACCGCCACCTGGTGGGCCAGGTAGGCCACCAGCGACAGATTATGGGTGATGAACAGGTAGGCGAGCCCCAGGTTGTCCTGCAGCGACTTGAGCAGATTGAGGATCTGCGCCTGCACCGAGACATCAAGAGCACTGGTGGGCTCGTCGCAGATCACCACCTGGGGTTCCACCGCCAGCGCGCGGGCAATGCAGATGCGCTGCCGCTGACCGCCGGAAAATTCGTGGGGATAGCGCCGCACCGACTCCGCCGGCATGCCTACGGCGGCGAGCAGAGCCACCACCCGCGCAAGGCGCGCCGCCCTACCCCCCACCAGACCCAGGGCGTGGAGCCCCTCGCCGACGATGTCCCCCACCGGCATGCGGGGGTTCATGGAGGCGAAGGGGTCCTGGAAGATAATCTGTAGGTCCTTGCGGTAACGGCGCATCCGCCGCGACTTGAGCGCGACCAGATCCTCGCCGTTGTAGCGAACCACCCCGCCGGTGGGGCGGATGAGCTGCAGGATGCCCTTGCCCACCGTGGTCTTACCGCAGCCCGACTCACCCACCAGGGCGAGGGTACGACCCCGCTCCAGACGCAGTGAGACGCCGTCCACCGCCCGCACCCATCCCACCACCCGTTGCAGCACCCCGCGGTGGATGGGGAAGTGCACCTTGAGGTCTTCGGCCTCCAATATCGTCAACGGGGACTGGGTTGTCGGCGGCACCGGAGCAGCGGCTACCCGCGGCGCGGGCGCCGCGACCGAGAGGACCTCCTCCGCGCCCCAGAGATGGCAGCGAACCCGGTGCCCTCGCCCACCGACCGGATACCAGGGGGGCTCCTGGTACGCGCACAGCGGCTGGGCGCGGTCGCAACGGGCCACAAATCGGCAGCCCGGGAACGGCTGGTCCAGCGCCGGCACCATGCCGGGGATGGTTGCCAAACCCTGCAGCCGCGTCTCGGGGGTGGGTAGCGAGGCGAGGAGCTTCTGGCTGTAGGGATGGGCCGGTCGCAGGAAGAAGCTTGCCGAGTCGGCGGTCTCGACGATCTGTCCGGCGTACATCACCGCCAGGCGATCGGCGGTCTCCGCCACCACCCCAAGATCGTGGGTGATCAGCAGCACCGCCATGCCCGTCTCCTGGCGGAGTTTTCCGAGCAGGCGCAGTACCTGGGCCTGGATGGTCACATCCAGCGCCGTGGTGGGCTCGTCCGCGATCAGCAGATCGGGGCGTCCGCCCAGGGCCATGGCGATCATCACCCGCTGCTTCATCCCCCCGGAGAGCTGGTGGGGAAACTCGCGGGCACGCCGCTCGGGGTCCGGGATCCCCACCTGGTCCAGCAGCTCGAGCACGCGAGCCGTCACCTCGGCGCGGGGCCTGGGGTCGTGCAACGCGACGGCCTCGGCGATCTGGGCGCCCACGCTCAGCACCGGGTTCAGCGAGGTCTGGGGCTCCTGGAAAATCATCGCCATGCGCCCGCCGCGCACCCGACGCATCTCCCGCTCGGGAAGGGCCAACAGCTCGCGCTCGCCCAGGGTCACACTTCCCGCCACGATCCGCGCCGCCGGCGGCAGAAGCCGCATCAGCGAGAGCGCGGTCATGGACTTGCCGCAACCCGACTCGCCGAGCAGGGCGAAGGTCTCCCCGCGGCGGATGGCAAGATCCACCCCGTCGACGACCCGCGCGGGCCGAGGCTCCGCGCCGATCCAGGTGGTGAGGCCTGCAACCGACAGCAAGGATTCCATCGTGCCTTTCGACTCC
>JAEHCY010000054.1 GCA_016880695.1 Chromatiaceae bacterium
ACCTGGCTATGCACATCGCCGCCAGCAACCCGCTGTGCGTTGCCTCCGGGGATGTCGCGCCGGAAACCCTGGAGAAGGAGCGCGAGATCTATCGGGCCCAGGTGGCCGCGAGCGGGAAGCCGGAGAACATCATCGACAAGATCGTCGAGGGGCGGATGCGTAAGTACCTCGAAGAGGTGACCTTGGTCGGCCAGCCCTTCGTCAAGGATCCTGAGATCACCGTTGCCACCCTGCTGTCGCGGTCCGGGGCGCAGGTGCTGCGTTTCGCCCGACTCGAGGTCGGTGAGGGGATCGAGCGGCGATCGGAGAACTTCGCCGATGAGGTCATGGCCCAGGTGCGGGGTGTCTGACCCTGGTTCTGCCGACAGGCCAGCGCAGCGCGAAGCAATCGGTTCAGATGGCTGATCTCCGTTACCGCCGCATCCTGCTCAAGTTGAGCGGCGAGGGGCTCATGGGCCGTGGCGACTATGGCATCGAGCCCCAGGTGATCGAACGGATGGCCGCCGAGGTCAAGCAGCTTCGCGATATCGGCGTGCAGGTGGGAATGGTCATCGGTGGCGGCAATATTTTCCGCGGCGCCGGACTGGCCCAGGCCGGGATGGATCGGGTCACGGCCGACCACATGGGTATGTTGGCAACGGTGATTAACTCCCTCGCCATGCAGGATGCCCTCGAGCGGATAGGGGTGTACACGCGGGTGATGTCGGCGCTGCGAATCAACGAGGTGTGCGAGGACTACATTCGGCGCCGGGCGGTGCGCCATCTGGAGAAAGGACGCATCACGATCTTCGCCGCCGGCACGGGAAATCCGTTTTTCACCACCGATTCGGCAGCAAGTCTGCGCGCCATCGAGATCGGCGCGGATGTGCTCATCAAGGCGACCAAGGTGGACGGGGTGTATTCGGCAGATCCCATGACGACCCCCGATGCGGTTTTTTATCCGCGCCTGACCCATGATCAGGCGATTCGGGAAAACCTGAGAGTGATGGATGCCACAGCGCTGACTCTTTGCCGCGAGTACGGGCTCAACGTGCGGGTGATGAATATTAACCAGCCCGGCGCCCTGCTGCGTCTGGTACAGGGGCAGGATGTGGGCTCCTTGGTTGAGCGTGGGGAACCGAGATGATCGAAGACATCAAGAAGGATGCCATCGAACGTATGGGAAAGACGGTAGAGGCGCTGCGGCACGAGCTTGCCAAGGTGCGCACCGGCCGTGCCCATCCCTCGCTGCTCGATCACATCATGGTTTCGTACTACGGTTCGGAGATGCCGATCCGACAGGTGGCCAATGTGGTGGCGGAGGACGGCCGAACCCTCGCGATCACCCCCTGGGAGAAGGGCATGGTGGGGCCGGTGGAAAAGGCTATCCTGCAGTCCGATCTGGGGCTCAATCCGTCCTCGGCGGGCATCGTGATCCGGGTCCCCCTGCCTGCGCTGACGGAGGAGCGTCGCCGCGATCTCATCCGAGTCGTGCGGCACGAGGCCGAGCAGGCTCGGGTGGCGATCCGCAACGTGCGCCGCGACGCCAATGCGGACCTCAGGGACGCGGTCAAGGACAAAATGATCTCCGAGGACGACGAGCGGCGCGGGCAGGAGCTGATCCAGAAGCTCACCGATCAGTATGTCAAGACCATTGAGGAGGTTCTCGAGGAAAAGGAGAAGGACCTTCTCTCCATCTGATGGGTCGTCCGACCACCCGAGCGGAGGGGCTGTGAAGCGATTTTTCCGAGTGGCCCGCGCGCTTGCTGCCCCACCGCGTGTCCCCGTGATCGATCTGCGAGGTGCGGGCGATTGACGAACTCGTCTAACAAACCCATCCACAACCGCTGACGCCCCGTCATCGCTGTGGTCAAGAGCCCCTCCGGTCTTGCGGATTCACCTCGACTTCCGCGGCACGTGGCCATCATCATGGACGGCAACGGGCGTTGGGCTAAGCAGCGGCATATGCCTCGGCACGCCGGCCACCGTGCGGGCGTCAAGAGCGTACGGGTGGTGGTCGAGGAAAGCGCTCGCCTCGGTATCGAGGTGCTTACGCTGTTCGCCTTCAGCAGTGAAAATTGGCGCCGCCCCCGTCAGGAAGTCGATCTGCTCATGGAGCTGTTCATGAGCGCATTGCGCGGCGAGATCCGCCGTCTCACCGAGAACGACGTCAAGTTGCGGGTGATTGGGGATCGGAGCGCCTTCCCGCGCAATCTCCAGAAGCTGATCGGCGAGGCGGAGGCTGCTACCTGCAACAACCGCCGGTTGATCCTTCAAGTCGCCGCCAACTACGGTGGCCGCTGGGATCTCACCCAGGCCGCGCGACAGCTTGCCCGCCGCGTGGCCGCGGGTGAGCTGGATCCGGATCTCATCGATGAACGGACGGTAGCCGCGGTCTTGTCGTTTCCCGATCTCCCGGACCCGGATCTGTTCATCCGCACCGGAGGTGAGCGACGCCTGAGCAATTTCCTGCTCTGGCAGGCCGCCTATGCGGAGATCTTTTTCACCGATGTCCTTTGGCCAGACTTCAGTGCCGACTTGTTCGGCCAAGCGCTCGCCGACTTTTCCAGGCGCCAGCGTCGATTTGGCATGATTGCGGAGCAGGTGGCCGCCATCTCCGCAGACGGTGCCGCCTGAGACTGCCCGGCCTGGCCCCTCCGATGCTCTACCAACGCATTCTCACCGCTCTGATCCTGATCCCGCTGGTTGTGGCGGGGGTTCTCTGGTTACCGACCTGGCAGTTCGCGCTCGTGCTCGCCGTAGTGGTCGTCGCGGGCGGATGGGAGTGGTCGCAGCTCGCAGGTCTCGACTCCGGGGGGGCGCGCGTTACCCTCCTCGGGGCTCTGACCGTCTGGCTGGGGTTGCTCTGGATGCAGATGTCCGGTCCGCTGGTACCCGGTTATCTCTTGTTGGTGACGGTGTTCTGGTTCGCTTCCGGAACCTGGCTGTGGCGGGTGCAAAGTATCCCGTCTGCCCAGGGGCCGTCGCTGCGACAGGCGTTCGTGGGTCTCCTGGTGCTGGGTGCCGCCTGGTCGGCGCTGGTTGCGCTGCATCGATTGCCGGGGTCGGGACCCGCGCTGGTGCTCTTCAGCCTGGTGCTGGTGTGGGTGGCGGATACGGCGGCATTCTTCGCCGGCCGTCGCTGGGGTCGCAGCAAGCTCGCGCCGCTGGTGAGCCCGGGCAAGACCTGGGCCGGAGTCTGGGGTGCAGTGGCGGGGGCGATGGCCTGTGGTCTGGTGCTCGCGGTTTGGCACTCGGCCGAGGGGCTGGCGATAGCCGCATCGGTGCTCCTGTGCGTTGCCACCGCCCTCGTATCCATCGTCGGTGACCTCTACGAGAGCTACCTCAAGCGGCAGCGTGGCTTGAAGGATTCGGGCCATCTGCTCCCCGGTCACGGCGGGATCCTGGACCGGATCGATAGCCTAATCGCGGCGGCGCCGATCTTTGCCACGGGGTTGTTGTGGCTGGAGCGGGTGGGGTGACTGGGGTCACCGTACTGGGATCCACCGGGTCCGTGGGTCTCAGCACCCTGGATGTGCTGCGTCGACACCCTAACCGTTTCCGGGTGGTGGCCCTGGCGGCGAATCGAGATGTGCAGACCCTTGGGGCCCAGTGCCGGGAATTCTCCCCACGCTTCGCGGTGCTGGCCGACCCAACCGCCGCCAAAGCCCTGCGTGAGGCCCTCGCCGATATGCCGGTCCCCCCGGAGGTGCTCAGCGGGGTCGAGGGCTTGCAGTGGGTCGCTGCGTTACCCGAGGCCGAGTTCGTGATGTCGGCCATCGTCGGCGCAGCCGGCCTGCTGCCCACGTTGGCGGCAGTCCAGAGCGGTAAGCGCGTCCTCCTCGCCAACAAGGAGTCCCTGGTGATCGCCGGCGAGATCCTGATGCGGTTCGCCCGGGAGAAGGGGGCGGTCCTCCTGCCGATTGATAGCGAGCACAACGCCGTTTTCCAGTGTCTGCCGCCGGACTTCTCCGAAGGTCTCGGGCGGGTCGGCGTGCAGCGGATTCTGTTGACCGCCTCCGGTGGCCCCTTCCGTGATCGCCCCCTCGATGAGCTCGCCGGGGTGACTCCGGAGGAGGCATGCGCCCATCCCAACTGGTCCATGGGCCGGAAGATCTCGGTGGATTCCGCTACCATGATGAACAAGGGGCTGGAGGTGATCGAGGCCTGTTGGCTGTTCGGCACCACGCCCAATCGGGTCGCGGTCGTGCTGCACCCCCAAAGCCTGGTGCATTCGTTGGTCGAGTACGTGGACGGCTCGCTCCTCGCGCACCTCGGCAATCCGGACATGCGCACCCCGATTGCTCATGCCTTGGGCTGGCCAGAGCGCATCTCCTCGGGTGTCGCCGCCCTCGATCTGTTCGCGGTGGGACGGCTAGACTTCTCGCCCCCCGACCGGGAGCGGTTTCCCTGCCTCGATCTCGCGTTTGCAGCGGCCGAGGCGGGCGGTACTGCGCCCGCAGTGCTCAATGCCGCTAATGAGGTCGCGGTGGACGCCTTTCTTCGCCGCCGAATCGGCTTCACCGATATCGCCCGGGTTGTGCGCCGCACGCTCGATCAGCTTCTCGCGCAGCCGGCAACGAGTCTTGAGGTGCTCTTGGAGGCCGATCGCCGGGCGCGGGAAGTGGCGGAACAAAGCCTCAAGTCCCTGGTCCCATAGGCCAGTATGCAAAGTTTTTTTATCACCCTTCTGTCGTTTTTAGTCGCTCTCGGGGTTCTCATCAC
>JAEHCY010000464.1 GCA_016880695.1 Chromatiaceae bacterium
ACAAGGGCCGTTCGGAGCTTGGCGCCATGCGCGCCGCGGCACGCATCTCGGTGGCGGCGCACAAGCGGGTGATGCGCGCCGCTCATCCGGGGCTGTGGGAGTATCAGCTAGAGGCGGAGTTCATCCATGAGTGTGTCCGTCGCGGCGGTCGTACCCAGGCCTATCCGCCCATCGTCGGCAGCGGGGCGAACGCCTGTGTGCTCCACTACGTGGATAACGGGCATCCCCTGCGCGAGGGAGACCTGGTGCTGGTCGATGCGGGTTGCGAGTACCAGTACTATGCCTCCGACATCACCCGCACCTTCCCGGTCAGTGGAGCATTCAGCGAGGCGCAGAAGGCGCTCTACGAGGTGGTTCTGTCCGCCCAAATGGCGGCCATTGCCAAGGCGGTGCCGGGCAACCACTGGCAGGATCCCCACGCCGCCGCCGTCGAGGCCCTGACCCGCGGGCTGGTGACGCTCGGCATCCTCAAGGGCACGCACCGCTCGGTGCCCAAGCTGATTCGGGAGGAAAAGTACAAGCCCTTCTACATGCACCGCACCGGCCATTGGCTGGGCATGGACGTGCACGATGTGGGTGATTACAAGGTCGATGGCGAGTGGCGGCTGCTCGAGCCCGGGATGGCGTTGACCATCGAGCCGGGGCTGTACGTGCCCGCGGGCAGCGAGGGGGTACCGGAGCGCTACTGCAACATCGGGATCCGCATCGAGGATGACCTGGTGGTGACCGAATCGGGCCACGAGATCCTCACCGAGGGGGCGCCCAAGACGGTGAGCGAGATCGAGGCCTGGATGGCGGGCTAGGGCAATGGGGCCGGAGACCGAGCTCGATGTCCTGATCGTAGGCGGTGGGCTGGTCGGCGCCAGCCTGGCCTGCGCGCTGGGGGAGACGCGCCTGCGCGTGGGGCTGGTGGAGGCGGTGGCGCTGCGCTCGGAGTCCCAGCCGAGCTATGACGAGCGGGTCATCGCCCTGTCCTGGGGCAGCCGGTTGATCCTGGCGGGAATGGGGGTGTGGCCGGCGGTGGCGCGGGAAGCGGAGCCTATCCGGGAGATTCACATCTCCGACCGCGGCCATTTCGGCTTCGCCCGCCTCGACTGCGAGGCCCAGGGCACCGAGGCGCTGGGCTATGTGGTGCCGGCGCGGGTGCTGGGTCGCGCGCTCTACGAGCGGCTGGCGGTGCAGGGGCGCATCGAGCTCTCCTGTCCGGCCAGGTTGGCGGAGCTCCAGGTGGTCCCGGATGCCGTGGAGGCGCGGATCGATTTCGCCGGGGAAACCCGGGCGCTTCGGGCACGCCTTCTGGTGGCGGCCGACGGGGGCCAGTCGTCGATTCGCGAGCGCGAGGGGCTGGCCGCCTGGCAGTGGGAGTACGGGCAGACGGCGGTGATCGCCACCCTCACCCCCGAGCGCCCGCGCGCGGGCCTGGCCTTCGAGCGCTTCACCGACAGCGGGCCGCTGGCGATGCTGCCGATGACCGAAGGTCGCTACTCGGTGGTGTGGACCGCCCGTGACGCCGAGGCCCCCGAGCTGCTCGCCCTGGGAGAGGGGGCATTTCTCGCCCGCCTGCAGGAGCGCTTCGGTTACCGCCTGGGCCGCTTGGGGCGCCTGGGGCAAAGGGCCCAGTATCCATTGCGGCTGCTGCAGGCGAAGCACCCGGTGGGGGATCGGCTTGCCCTCATCGGTAACGCCGCCCACAGCCTGCACCCGGTGGCCGGGCAGGGCTTCAACCTCGGCCTGCGCGATGTGGCGGAGCTAGCGGAGATCCTGGCCGAGGTGTCGGTGTCCGGCGGCGATCCCGGCTCTGCCGAGGCGCTGCAGCGCTTCGCCGATGCGCGGCGGTGGGATCAGCGAACCTCCGCGCTGATCACCGATGGCCTCGCGCGCCTGTTCGCCAGCCCGCTTTTTCCGCTGGCCGCACTGCGCAATACCGGTCTCCTGGCGCTCGATCTGCTGCCCGGCCTCAAGCCTGGCGTGGCCCGCCAGTTCATGGGCATGCGCGGCCGCTTGCCACGTCTCTCGCGAGGTCTGCCCCTTGTCCGCCAGCGCTGAGATCGCCGGTCGCTACGACCTGATCATTGTCGGCGGCGGCATGGTGGGCGCCGCCCTGGGGTGCGCCGCCGCTGCACAGGGCCTGAGCCTGGCCCTGGTGGAGGGGCGTCCGCCCCAGCGGACCTGGCCGGAGGCTGAGGTGGGCCTGCGGGTGTCCGCCCTGAGTCGGGCCTCCCAGCGCATTCTCCGGCGCCTCGGTGCCTGGGAGCGCATGGAAGGGCTCGGCATCAGCCCCTATCGGGAGATGCGGGTGTGGGACGCGGGCGGCGGGGGCAGCATCCACTTCGACAGTGCCGAGGTGGGCGAGCCCGACCTCGGTCATATCGTCGAGAATCGCGTCACTCAGTTGGCCCTGTGGGAGCGCCTGGAGGCGGCCGAGGGGGTGCGGCTCTGGTGTCCGGCCACACTGGGGGCCGTCAGCCTGGCTGACGACGCGGTCGAGGTCCGCCTCGCGGGCGGTGAGGTGCTCCAAGGGCGACTCCTAGTGGGGGCCGACGGCCGTGATTCGGCCGTGCGGGCACAGGCGGGCATCGCCACCCGGGGCTGGGCCTATGATCAGCAGGCCATCGTCGCCAGGGTACGACCCGAGCGCTGGCACGCCGAAACCGCCTGGCAGCGGTTCCTGCCGACCGGCCCGCTCGCGTTTCTGCCGCTGGCGGACGGGCGCTGCTCCATCGTTTGGTCGGCCGAGGCGCGCCGCGCCCAGGAGTTGATGGCGCTCGATGACGCGGGGTTTGGCAGGGCCCTGGGGCAAGCCTTCGAGCACCGGCTGGGCGACATCGTTGAGGTGGGTCGGCGCGCGGCGATCCCGTTGCGGCTCGAGCAGGCGGAGCGCTACGTACTGCCTCGCCTGGCGCTGATCGGAGACGCCGCCCACGCCATTCACCCCCTCGCCGGGCAGGGGGTCAACCTTGGGTTCCTGGATGCGGCCGCCCTGGCCGGGGAGATTGCGGCGGCGCGGGCGCGGGGCCGCGATATCGGCTCGCTGGGCACCCTGCGCCGCTACGAGCGGGCGCGCTGGGGCGAGAATCTCGCCATGCTCGCCGCGATGGACGGCTTCAAGCGCCTGTTCAGCAACCAGTTGCTGCCGCTCGAGGTCGGTCGCAATCTGGGTCTCGAGATCAGCGACCGCCTCCCGGGGCTCAAGCGGCTCTATATCCGCCGCGCGCTGGGGCTCTCCGGCGAGCTGCCCCCGCTGGCGCGGGTTTGAGGGCAAACCGTGGGCGGGTCTCGCGGCTGGTCGATTAGCGAATTAGCAAATTCCATCCCCGCATCCAAGTTTTTGACTGGCGATTGCGCAAGGCTGCGGTTAACCTTACCCGTCCTGCCCTGGGCGGTGGTACGGGTCTTGGCCGTTGCGGGTTTCGGGGGAGAGCTTCTGACTGATGCCCGTGATCCC
>JAEHCY010000465.1 GCA_016880695.1 Chromatiaceae bacterium
ATGCAGGAGATGCTCTATCCCACCAGCTACCTCAAGTCGAAGGGACTGGGCAAGGCCTGTGCCCTGATCACCGACGGCCGCTTCTCGGGCGGTACTTCGGGGCTCTCCATCGGTCACGTCTCCCCCGAAGCCGCCGAGGGGGGCACCATCGGCCTGGTGCAGGAGAGCGACCCCATCGAGATCGACATCCCCCGCCGGCACATTAGAGTCGCCGTCGCGGCGACGGAGCTCACGCGCCGGCGACAGGCGATGGAGGCGCTGGGGGATCAGGCTTGGCGACCCGCCGGCCGGCAGCGCTCGGTGAGCCAGGCCTTGCAGGCCTACGCGGCGATGACCACCTCAGCCTCCCGGGGTGCGGTGCGCGACGTCTCCCAGCTCAAACGCTGAAGCTTGCCCGGGCCAAGGCGGCGCCCCGGACCCCCTGTTGCGCGATGGGCTAGAGCGAGCTCCAAGAAGATTTGCGCCGCTGGAATCGCAGGCGCGGGAGGATCAGTCCAAGGAGGACGCCAACCACGGCGACGCCGCCGCCGATCAGGAACCAGCGCTGGGCGTCGTGGCTATCGCGATCACGGCTCTGCTGCTTGATCTCCTCGTTCTGCCGGGTCAGGGTGGCTACGTTGGTACGCAGCTCATTGCGCTCCTCCGCGATGCGCACCGCATTGGCTGAGGTGTGCTTGATGGTGGCCAGCTCCTGCTCAAGCCGCTGTTTATCCGCCTTGACCTGCTCGTAATCGGTCTTGAGGGTGTTGTGCTCGGTCCGCAGGCTTGCCAACTGGGTAGCCATTTGATCCGGCGCCTGCTGCAGCTCGGCCAGCTTGACCTGGGCCACGGCGAGGCGCTCCCGCGCCGGCGGCTCGTCCTGCAACTGGCTGGTGAGCACATACCCGTCGAGGCCGCCATCGAGGCGAACCAGGGAATATCCGGTCTTGGTATCGACGCTGCGCACCTGGACCGGGGTTCCGGTCGCGAGCATGCGGGCGATGCGGTGGCCGGCGGTTGCCCCGCTGCGCACAGGCACGGTGGTTTGGTCGGTGATGTAGCGGGTCTCCGCCGCCGCGACACCGAGCGTCAGTAAGCCGATAAAGAGTACAAGGATCTTTTTCACGGGTACCTCGAGATTCTGGGCGATGCGCGCCGGAGCGGGCGGGGTCCGGTTCATGTTGCCACCTCGCCGATCAGCAGGAGCTCCAACAGGGCCTTCTGGGCGTGCAACCGGTTCTCCGCCTCGTCCCACACCACCGCTTGGGGGCCATCGATCACCTCGGCGGTGACCTCCTCCCCCCGGTGGGCGGGCAGGCAGTGCATGAACAGCGCCTCGGGATGGGCGCGGGACATGAGCGCCGCGTCGACCCGGAAGCCGGCAAAGGCGCGGGCCCGCTCCGCCTGCTCCGATTCCTGGCCCATGCTGGCCCAGACGTCGGTGACGACCAGGTCAACCCCCTCAGCGGCGGCGATGGGGTCGCGTAGGATCTCGCAGCGCCCCGCGGCGGCCTGCAGCACCGCGGCCTCCGGCTCGTAGCCCTCGGGACAGGCAATGCGAAGACGAAAGTCGAGCTGTGCCGCCGCGTTGATGTAGGAGTGGCACATGTTGTTGCCGTCTCCGACCCAGAGCACCGTCTTGCCGGCAATATCGCCCCGGTGCTCCAGGTAGGTCTGCATGTCGGCGAGCAACTGGCAGGGATGGAAGCGGTCGGTGAGGCCGTTGATGACCGGGACCAACGAGTGCGCGGAAAAGCGCTCCACCTTGCTGTGCTCGAAGGTGCGAATCATGATCGCATCCACCATGCGCGAGAGCACCCGCGCGCTGTCCTCGATGGGCTCACCACGGCCGAGTTGGGTATCGCGGGGAGAGAGGAACAGTGCGTGCCCGCCGAACTGGGCCATCCCCACCTCGAACGACACCCGGGTGCGGGTGGAGGACTTCTCGAAAATCATCGCCAAGGTGCGGTTGACGAGGGGCTGGTAGCGTTCGCCGCGCCGCTGCATCGCCTTCAGCTCGCTGGCGCGGCGTAGCATCCGCCGCAGCTCCTCGGGGGCGAGGTCCCGCAGGGTGAGGAAATGCCGGGGCGGTGGGGTTTTGGTGGTGGCCACGGGGATTCGTCTCCGCTTGCAGTGGTAGCCTCAGACTGTTGTGCCCAGGAAGCGCAGGATCAGATCGCTGAGCCGCGAAATGAGCAGTTCCGCGTCCTCGTCGGTGAGCACGAGCGGCGGCAACAGGCGAATCACCCGTTCGGCGGTCACGTTGATCAGGAGCCCCGCCGCGAGCGCCTGCTCTACCAGCTCTCCGCAGGGTCGATCGAGCTCCACGCCGATCATCAGCCCCATCCCACGCAGGTCCACCACCCCCGGCGTCGTCGCGAGGCGTTCGCGCAGACCCTGCAGGATGCGTGTCCCAAGCTCCGCCGCCCGTTCGGCGAGGCGCTCCTCGGCGAGAACCCCGAGCACGGTGGCGGCCACCCGGCAGGCAAGGGGATTGCCGCCGAAGGTGGAGCCGTGGCTGCCCGGACCGAGCACCTCGGCGGCGGGGCCCCGCGCCAGGCAGGCGCCGATGGGCATGCCATTGCCCAGACCCTTGGCCAGGGTCATCACATCGGGCAGGATTGCGTTGTGCTGGTGGGCGAACAGCCGCCCGGTGCGCCCCATTCCCGTTTGGATCTCATCGAGCATCAGCAGCCAGCCCCGTTGGTCGCAGATGACGCGCAGCTGGTTAAGGTAATCGCTGCCGGGTAGGTTGATCCCGCCTTCGCCCTGAATGGGCTCGACCAGAACCGCCACCACCTGCGGTTGGTCCTGGGCGATCTGCTCTACCGCCTCGATGTCGGCGTAGGGCACGCGCAGGAATCCCGGCACCAGCGGCTCGAAACCAGCCTGGACCTTGGGGTTGCCAGTGGCAGTGAGGGTGGCGAGGGTACGGCCATGGAAGCTGTTCTCCATGACCAGGATGTGGGGCACCTCGATCCCACACCGGTGCCCGTGCAGGCGGGCAAGCTTGATGGCGGCCTCATTGGCCTCTGCCCCGGAGTTGGCGAAGAACACCCGGTCCATCCCCGCGGCTTGGGTCAGGGCATCGCCCAACGCCTGCTGAGCGGCGATACCGTAGAGGTTGGAGGTATGCAGCAGGGTGCCCGCCTGATCGCACAGCGCTGCGCGCACCGCCGGATGGGCGTGCCCCAGGCCGCAGACAGCGATGCCCGAGAGCGCATCGAGATAGCGCTTACCTGCCGTATCCCACAGCCAGGCACCGGAGCCCCGTTGGAAGGTCACCGGCAGCCGCTTGTAGGTTGCCATCAAAGACTCGGTCATCGCGGTTGCCCAACGCTCTGAGGTGGAAAACAAAAAAGGCGGCCCCGTTTCGCGCAGAGACCACCTTTCTAATTGTTTTGAAAAACGAATAAATACTATAAGAGGTGCGGTTCTCGCAACCTTTGCCGCCCCTTTTTGGGAGAAGCGGCGCGCGGCCGAAGCCGGTGGATGGCTCGGTGAGAGGACGCCGGAACCGCGGGAGCTGGGCTCCCGGATTCCGGTGTCGTCAGAATCGGGCCGGTGGCGGGTTTCTTCCTAGCCGGCGTACTGCTTGGCGACGAAGTCCCAGTTGATGATCCGCCAGATCTCTTCGAGGTACTTCGGGCGGGCGTTACGGTAGTCGATGTAGTAGGCGTGTTCCCAAACATCAACCGTCAGGAGCGCGGTCTTTCCGGAGGTCATTGGGGTTGCAGCGTTGGAGGTGTTCATGATCTCCACCGACCCATCGGGGTTCTTCACCAGCCAGGTCCAGCCGGAGCCGAAGTTGCCGGCGGCGGATTGCGAGAACTGCTTCTTGAACTCCTGGAAGGAACCGAACTTGGCGTTCAGGGCAGCGGCCAGGGCGCCGCTGGGCTCGCCACCGCCCGGGCTCAGACAGTTCCAGTAGAAAGTGTGGTTCCACACCTGAGCGGCATTGTTGAACACGCCGCCCGAGGATCTCATGATGATCTCCTCCAGGGACAGGTTCTCGTACTCGGTGCCGGGGATCAGGTTGTTGAGGTTGTTGACGTAGGTCTGGTGGTGCTTGCCGTAGTGATACTCGATGGTCTCCTGGGAGATGACGGGCTCCAGTGCGTTTTTCTCGTAGGGGAGCGTTGGAAGGGAGTGTGCCATGATGGGGTGATCTCCTCGGTTGCTGAAAAATAGGGTACTCGGGTGACAGGTGGTTGCGGATCTGGCCAGGGTATCCGCAAAAATGCTGTAAAATTAGGCAGGAAAATCGGGGGAATTCTAGTGAGCGCCCTAGCCCTTTGCAATGCTGGCGTCGCGATGCGAGAAGGGAAGTGGGGCCGGTTGACGAAAATGCCAAGCGGGCAGGCATTGTGAACCTGGATTCCGTAGCCGCGGGTTGCCTGTCCTCTTCGAGCAGGCCCGGGATAGGCCCAGGTACGCTCGGTGTAGCGCCCACTCGGGGCAAAGGGCATCGGGCCGGAAGGGGGGAGAATCCGGTCGTCCCGAGTCGCCTCGTGCGGCCAGGCGTATCGAGGGACTTTGTGGCTCCCATAGTAGTATCCAATGAATCCCATCGAGCTCAGCATCTTCACCAGCCGCCTCTCGGCAATCTGTGACGAGATGGGCGCGGTTCTGCGCAACGCGGCCTTCTCGACCAACATCCGCGACCGGCTGGACTTCTCCTGCGCCCTGTTCGACGCAAACGGGGCGTTGTGCGCCCAGGCCGCCCACATCCCGGTGCATCTGGGCAGTATGGCCTTCGCCATGGCCGATGTGGTGTCCACAATGGCCTGGTCGCCGGGCGACATGGTGATCCTCAACGATCCCTTCCTCGGCGGTACCCATCTGCCCGATGTCACCCTCATCGCGCCGGTGTTCGCGCAAGGAGAGGGGGCGGCGTTCGTAGTGAATCGGGCCCACCATGCCGACATCGGTGCCGGTTCTCCCGGCTCGATGCCGGTGTCCCGCTCGCTACACGAGGAGGGGGTGGTGATCTCGCCGGTGCACCTGATCAAGCGGGGGCAGCGCGATGAGACGAGACTCAGGGCGATCCTTGGCAGGATGCGCAACCCTCTCGAAGCCCGGGGCGACTACCTGGCCCAGATCAGCGCCAACCGCGCGGGCGTGGAACGCCTCTCCGCGCTGATCGCCGAGTGGGGGCTCGTGGGTTTTCGCCAGGGGTTGACGGCCCTCAACGGCTATGGCGAACGGCTGGCGCGGGATGCGCTCGCCTGCATCCCGCCCGGTACCTATCGCTTCGAGGATTGGATGGACGATGACGGTCAGGGCCGGGAGGATATCCCGATCCGCGTCACACTGGAGGTGGGGGCCGACGCCCTGAGGGTGGATTTCGCTGGCACCGCCGAGCAGGTGCCGGGCAACATCAACTGTCCCCTGGCGGTGGCCGCGGCGGGGGTGCTCTATGTGCTCCGCTGCCTGATGCCCCCCCAGACCCCGGCCTGCGCGGGAAGCTTTCGGCCGGTGCGGATCGAGGCGCCCCCGGGTTGTCTCCTCAATGCCCGCTACCCGGCGGCGGTCGCCGCGGGCAATGTGGAGACCAGCAGCCGGGTGGTGGACCTGGTGCTTGGTGCCCTGGCACAGGCCCTGCCCGATCGCATCCCAGCGGCGAGCCAGGGCAGCATGAATAACCTGGCCATGGGCAGCCGGGAGTCGGGGCTTGCCTGGGATTACTACGAGACCCTGGGGGGTGGCATGGGGGCTGGTGCCCGCGGCGGCGGGCTCTCGGGGGTGCAGACCCACATGACCAACACCCTGAATACGCCGGTGGAGGTGCTCGAGACGCGCTTTCCCCTGCGCGTGCACCGCTATGCCTTGCGCCGGGGGTCGGGGGGAGAGGGCGTCCGCCGGGGCGGTGATGGTCTGGTGCGGGAGCTGGAGCTCCTCGCCCCGGCCGAGGTCACCCTGCTGACGGAGCGCCGCCGACACCCGCCCTGGGGTCTCAATGGTGCGGGGGCGGGCGCTGTCGGTCGCAACCTGTTGAACGACGTGGCGCTGCCCGGCAAGGCGGCGTTCCTGGCAGAGCCAGGGGACCGCCTGCGGATCGAGACCCCGGGCGGTGGGGGCTGGAATCCCCCGCAGGGGTGATCGAGATTTGGTTGTGCCCGCTGGACCAACGACCAGCGCGAGGAGCCTTCCATGTGTGGGATCTGCGGTGAGCTGAGACTCGATGGCCGTCCAGCCGATCTGGCGGCGATTGCGCGCATGACCGCAACCCTGGTGCGGCGCGGGCCCGATCACGGCGGCAGCTACAGCGATGGCCCCCTGGGGTTCGGTCATCGCCGCCTGGCGGTGATCGACCTCTCCCATCGGTCCAACCAACCGTTGGTGGATCAGGAGCTCGGGCTCGCGCTGGTGTTCAACGGTACCCTCTACAACTACAAGGCCCTGCGCAGCGAGCTCGCGGCGCTCGGTTATCACTTCTTCTCCGACGGTGATAGCGAGGTGATCCTCAAAGCCTGGCAGGCCTGGGGAGAGGACTGCCCGACCCGGCTCCAGGGCATGTTCGCCTTCGCCCTCTGGGATATGCGCCGGCAGGTGCTGTTCCTGGCCCGCGATCGGCTCGGGATCAAGCCCCTGTACTGGAGCGCCGACGGGCATCGGTTCCGCTTCGCCTCCAGCACCCAGGCCCTGATCGCGGGGGGTGGGGTGGACGCGGCCATCGATGCGGTGGCGTTGCACCACCTCTTGACCCTGCACGCGGTGGTCCCCGCCCCGCGCACGGTACTGGCCGGTGTGCGCAAGCTCGAGCCCGGTCACAGCCTGCGCCTGGGGCCGGCCGGGGAGCCGGTAGTGCGCCCCTACTGGCGCCTCACCGCCACCCGTCCCGAGCCGGACCTCGAAGAGCCGGAGTGGCTGGAGGCCATCCATACCAGCCTGCGCGAGGCGGTGCGCCGCCGCAGCGAGGTGGCGGACGTCCCAGTGGGCGTGCTGCTCTCCGGGGGGTTGGATTCGAGCCTGCTGGTGGCGTTGCTCGCCGAGGCAGGGGTGTCGGACCTGCGAACCTTTTCGGTGGGATTCGAGGACACCCCGGAGGAGGCTGGAAGTGAGTTCCAGTATTCCGATCAAGTGGTGGCACGCTATGGAACCCGCCACCGGAAGTTTCATGTCCGCAACGCCGAGGTCCTGCCGCGCCTGCCCGAGGCGGTGGATGCCATGACCGAGCCCATGTTCGGTCAGGATGCCATCGGCTTCTACCTGCTCGCCGAGCAGGTGTCCCGCGAGATCAAGGTGGTGCAGTCGGGACAGGGGGCCGACGAGGTATTCGCCGGTTACTTCTGGTACCTGCGGATGCAGACCGACACCTCTGCGAGCGCGCTGGAGCGCTTTCGCCGTCACTACTTCGACCGCGACCATGCCGAGTATCTGCGCCTGGTCAGCCCCGAGTACGGGGGCGAGGATTACACCTCCGCCACCATCGCCGAGCGGCTCGCCGAGCCCGGCGCCGACACCTTCATGGATGCGGTGCTGCGGCTCGATGTCACCACCCTGATCGTGGACGACCCGGTGAAGCGGGTGGACAATATGACCATGGCCTGGGGCCTGGAGGCCCGGGTGCCGTTCCTGGACCAGAACCTGGTGGAGCTGGCTGCTCGTTGTCCGCCGGCGCTCAAGCTCAAGCAAGGGGGCAAGTATCCACTCAAGGCGCTGGCTCGGGGCCTGCTGCCGGATGCGGTGATCGATCGCCCCAAGGGGTATTTCCCGATGCCCGCTCTGAAGTACGTACGCGGTCCCTTCCTCGAGTTCATGCGCGAGACCCTCTGCTCGCGCCCCTGCCGGGAACGGGGCCTGTATCGGCGGGACTACGTGGATCGGCTCCTCGCCGCCCCCGACCTGTACCACACCCGCATCCAGGGCAATAAGCTGTGGCATCTGGCGGTTCTGGAGCTCTGGCTGCAGCGACAGGTGGATGGCCGGGGCTGACTTGAAAACCCCGGCCGCGTCCAGATATCACCAGCTTGTCATTCACTGGCGAGCATCGAGCGAGGTTTCCCGATGGACGTTATGGATCGTATTCGTGAACAGGTCGAGCAAAACCCGATCATCATCTACATGAAAGGGACGCCCCAGTTTCCCATGTGCGGCTTCTCCATGCGGGCCGCGGCGGCGCTACAGGAGTGCGGGGTACCTTTCGCCTACGTGAATGTGCTGCAGGATGCCGAGATCTTCGAGAACCTACCGCGCTTCGCCGACTGGCCAACCTTCCCCCAGGTCTACGTGGATGGTGATCTGATCGGCGGCTGCGACATCACCCTCGAGCTTCACGCCAAGGGCGAGCTCAAGGGGCTACTGGAGGCGGCGGCCACCAAGGCGAAGGGCGCGGAGGGATCCGCCGACGGGGTCTGAGACGCCGGGCCTATTCCTGAGATGCCGGGGTCTTGTGGCCGAGCCAGGGTTTGTCCGGGACGAGGGCATCCCAGCGGTTGACGATGGTACAGAAGAGCTCGGCGGTCTTGGTGGCGTCGTAGATCGCGGAGTGGGCCTCTCGATGATCCCAGCCGAGGTGCGCGAGCTGGGAAGCGCGCGCCAGTACCGTCTGGCCGAGGGCAAGCGCCGAGAGGCTCACCGTGTCGAGGGTGCTGAAGGAATGGAACGGGTTGCGCTTGCAGCCGGTGCGTGCAACGGCAGCCCGGAGGAAGGCGAGGTCGAAGGGTGCATTGTGTCCCACCAGGATGGCCTTGGTGCAGCCGTTATCTTTCACCGCCTGCCGGACCGGGGCGAGCACGTAGCGCAGGGCTTCGCGCTCGGTCTTGGCGTCGCGGAAGGGATGAAAGGGATCGATGCCAGTGAACGCGAGCGCGCGGGGGTCGATGTGAGCGCCGGGAAAGGGGGCGACGTGGCAGGCCACCGGTTCACCGGGGCGCAGGCGGCCTTCCTCGTCGATTCCGACGACCACGGCGGCGATCTCGAGCAGGGCATCGCGCTCCGCGTCGAACCCACCCGTCTCCACATCCACCACCACCGGGAGAAATCCGCGGAAACGCTGGGCGATGGCAAGGGGGCTGGCGGAGTGTGGCATGGCCTGGCAGCATAGCGGAAAGGTGCCGGATTATCGAATCGGAGGCAGAGTGAACAGGGTCCAGGGGGCAACCTCCAGTCAGCGGGCGCGCGGAGGCTCACCGATGCGTTGGCCACGCCCGGTGTTCCTCTGTGCGCAGTCGTTGTGGGTGTGGCTGCTATGGGCTGGGGGGTTACCGGCCGATCCTATCCCCTTCGCCGAGGGGCGGTTGTTTCGCCTGGAGCGTGCCGAGGTGCGTCCGAGCTACCTGTTCGGTACCCTGCATGCGGATGACCCTGAGGTGGTCCGGCTACCCGAGGCGGTCGAGACGGCCCGGCGCCAGGCCGATACCCTGGTGATCGAGGTCGTGCCCGATGCCGAGGCAGTCCTCCGCGCCATGGTCGCCATGGCCTTCACCGATGGCCGCACCCTCCGGGATGCGGTCGGCCCCGAGCTCTACCAGCAAACCTTGCGGGCCACGGCGCGGCTCGGAATGGGCGAGGAGGCGGTTCGGGACCTCAAACCCTGGGCCGTGGCCACCCTGTTGAGTGTGCCACCCTCTGCTACCGGCGAGTTCCTGGAGCGGCGCCTATACGCCTCGGCGCTTGCGGAGGGACAAACCGTCGCAGGCCTGGAGAGCATCGAGGAGCAGCTCGGGGTGTTCGAGGGTCTATCGGCAGAGATGCAGAAGGTGCTGCTCGCCGATGCCCTGGAGGAGCAGGAAAACCTCGACGAGATCTACCTCAAGCTGCGGGAGACCTATCTCCGCGGTGACCTCGCCGGTCTGCTGCGACTCAACGCGGAGTACCTCCACGGCAGTGATCCCGGGTTGCGTCGCTACTTTGAGGAGGTGGTGATCGATGGCCGAAACCGGCGCATGGCGGAGCGTTTGGCGCCGACCCTCGGGCGCGGCAGCGCCTTCGTTGCCGTCGGCGCCCTGCATCTACCCGGCGAGGCCGGCATGCTTCGGCTTCTGACCGAGCAAGGCTGGTCGGTCGAGCGGGTACACTAGCGGGCACTCGATGCGGCCTTCTGTGCTAACATCGCGGCGCATTTGGGGCCGCCGAAAACACCCCACGCCCCCGGAGGGTCCGCTCATGCGCGCTCACCCCGCAGCCCACTCCCGCCTCCTGTTGCCCTTGGTAGCTCTGCTGCTACTGGCCGGCTGCGCCTCATTGCCCGATGACTATCGCGACCCGCGAGACCCCTGGGAACGCTATAACCGGGGCATGTACCAGTTCAATACCGATTTTGACAACGCCTTCCTCAAACCCGTCGCCAAGGGATATAAGGCGGTGGTTCCCGATCCTCTCGACAAAGGCATCACCAACTTCTTCAACAACTTGGCGGATATCACCTCGGCTGCCAACAATCTGCTCCAGTTCAAGCTGTCGCGGGCGGCGTCCGACGTAGGGCGTCTGGCGGTGAATTCCACCGCGGGGCTGCTGGGCTTCATGGACGTGGCGAGCAATGTCGGGCTCCCCAGCTACAAGGAGGATTTTGGCCAAACCCTGGGCTACTGGGGGTTACCCCCAGGGCCCTACTTCGTGCTACCGCTGCTGGGTCCAAGCACGGTGCGTGAAACAGTGGGTGTTGCGGGTGACCTTTACACGGACCCCTTATTCCTCGATCGATTAGTCGACCTGGGCCCGGATAGGGTCTTATGGGGACTCGCTGCGCTGCGCCTGATCGACCGGCGGGCGGATCTCCTCACCGCCACCAAGCTGCTGGACGAAGCCGCGCTCGATCCCTACATCTTCGTGCGCGACGCCTATCTGCAGCGGCGCCGTAGTCTGGTCTACGACGGCAACCCGCCGAAGGATGACTACGACGAGCTGTGGAACCCCGAGGTCCCGGCGTTGGAGGCGGATAAGCCCCAATAAGCCGCCGCTCGGATCTGGCCGCGGAGGGGGCGTCGCGACCCCCTCGGGGGTTGTGAATGGATCCGCTGCGCGACCCGTTCAAAATCGTTCGGTCCTCGTACATCCCCTCGCGTTGCTGCCCCAGCGGTCTCGGGGCTTCGCTCCAGCGTCCCTCGGGCTCACGACGATTCTCCACCCACCGCTCAGGGGACCAGCGTCCAGGCGATTTCTTCCTGCGCGCGCAGCCCCACCACCCGTTCTCCCCCCAGATCATAGCTACCCGGAACCCACCAGGGTTTCCGCTGCAGGGTGAGGGTTTCGCGGTTTCGCGGTAAGCGGTAGAAATCCGCGCCGTGGAAACTGGCGAAGGACTCGAGCCGCCCGAGCGCGCCCTCCTGATCGAAGGCCTCGGCATAGAGCTCAAGGGCCGCATGGGCCGTGAAGCAACCGGCGCAGCCTTGGGCGCACTCCTTGCTCTTTAGGCTGTGGGGGGCACTGTCAGTCCCCAGGAAGAACTTCGGGCTACCCCCGGTGGCGGCCGAAATCAGAGCACGGCGGTGTCGCTCCCGCTTGAGCACCGGCAGGCAGTAGTAGTGGGGGCGGATGGCACCCGCCAGCATAGCGTTGCGGTTGTAGAGCAGGTGATGGGCGGTGAGGGTGGCCGCGACCGTTGCGGGCGCCTGCTCGACGAATCGGACGCCATCCTCGGTGGTGACGTGCTCGAGTACCACCCGAAGCCCCGGGAAGTCGCGGACGATCCGACTCAGATGCCGCTCGATGAACCAGCGCTCGCGGTCGAAGATGTCGATTTCCGGGTCCGTGACCTCCCCGTGCACCAGCAGCGGAAGGTCCGCATGCTGCATGGCATCGAGAACGCCATAGATGTTGTCGAGGCGGGTGACGCCCGAGTCGGAATTGGTGGTGGCGCCCGCCGGGTAGAGTTTAGCGGCAAATACCACCCCGCTTGCAACGGCGCGCGCGATCTCCGCCGGTGGGAGATTGTCCGTGAGGTAGAGCGTCATCAGCGGCGCGAAAGAGGTCCCCGCGGGTAGGGCCTGGAGGATTCTCTGGCGGTAGGCCAGGGCTCCTTCGGTGTCGATGACCGGCGGTCGCAGGTTGGGCATCACGATGGCGCGCGCAAAGCGGGCGGCCGTGTGTGGCAGGACCGAGTGCAGCAGGTCGCCGTCACGCAGGTGCAGGTGCCAGTCGTCGGGTTTGGTTAGCTGGATCCGATCAGGCGCCGGGGGCATCTAGGAAATACCTATTGGTTAGCTAATTAAGTTTGTTATTTTCAATTTTGGTATTTTAGAATCTGCTTATATTATGTACCCCATCAGCACGAAACAGTGCTCCGACAAACCCACTTGCTGCTCAACACTAACTTTTGGAGACCCACAAATGAACAAGCTTGCTACTGCCGCCGCTCTCGCCGCCCTGCTCGGTGCCTCTGCCTCCGCCAATGCCTGGTGGGGTGGTCCGGGGGGTTGGGGGGATCGCAACTTCATGAACGACTTCTTCGGTGA
>JAEHCY010000466.1 GCA_016880695.1 Chromatiaceae bacterium
AGTTCTCCAGTAATTTCACCGCAAACCAACTCTTTCTGCTGCTCGGGGAACAGGGGGGCGAGCAGACGCCGCTCACCATGGCCGCATCCCGGCGTGCCATGGGGGCCTGGATCGACAAGACCTTTGGCTGGAAGGATTACCGGGTCGAGGAGGGATCAGGGCTTTCGCGCAACAATCGACTGAGCGCGCGCCAGCTCCTGGAGGTGGTCGAGGCCTTCGCCCCCTACCGTGATCTCTTGCCGGCAAAGACCGCGGGGGTTCATGCCAAGACCGGTACCTTGACCGGGGTCAGCAGTCTGGCGGGTTACGTCGAGCGGCGCGGGGTATGGACACCCTTCAGCCTGTTGATCAATCAGCCCGTTGCCTATGGGTTGCGGGATGAGGTTGCTCAGGCGTTGGTGCGTACCGAGGATCTGGCGCGCTATTGCCGTGGCGGGGCCTGCTAGGCGGGGGCGGTTTTTCCTGAGGTAGGGCGTCCGATGCTCTGGACTGTGGCATCCCTGTTTTTCGGTGTCGTCTTGCTTTACGGCGGCGCGGAGGGTTTGGTTCGCGGCAGCGCATCGCTGGCGCGCCGGCTTGGGCTCACCCCCTTGGTCATAGGTCTGACGGTGGTGGCCTTCGGTACCAGCACGCCGGAGCTGGTGGTGAGCCTGGAGGCGGGTCTCGCCGGCAAGGGTTCCCTGGCGGTGGGGACCAGTCTCCCGGAGCTGGCGACCCCCCTGGTGGCGGCGCTCAAGGATGAAGGGGATATCGCGCTCGGCAATGTGGTGGGGTCCAACCTGTTCAATATCCTGGGCATTCTGGGCACCGCCGCGCTGGTCGCACCGCTACAGCCCGCGGGGATGAGTCCGGTGGACCTTGGCGTCATGTTCGCCTGTGCGCTGGTGCTGCTGCCGATGATGCTCACCGGAAGGCGGATCAGCCGGAGGGAGGGTGGCCTGCTGCTCGCCAGCTACGCCCTCTACGTGCTTTACCTCTTTCCCTAACCCTGAGCGATCCTTTCGATCCATGAGCTATCTCGATCGCATTCGCGCCTGCAATGGCTGGAATCCCGCGGATTTCATGCCTTTCGTCGTCGATGGCGAGCCGGTTGGCCGGGTCCGCCCGGGGTTTGCCGAGCATCTGGGCCGCTGGCCGGAGGTTTTCCGGGTGGAGGCGGGAGCCCTGGGGTTGCATCCGAGCCTCACCGGTTTCGAGCGCCGCACCCAGGCGGTGCAGCAGGTAATGGAGCACCTGGTCGAGCAGGGTCCGGTGAGCCATCTGCATGGCGAGCGTTTCCCCGTCACCGCTTCGGGGCGGGAGCAGGCGAAGTTTCTGGTGGATCGGGCCACGGCGGCCTACTTCGGCATCCGCGCCTTTGGCCAGCACCTCAATGGCGTGGTGCGCAAAGGGGGCGAATGGCACATGTGGGTGGGGCTTCGCTCGAGCAGCCGACGGGTCTTTCCCGGTCACCTCGATCACCTGGTGGCGGGCGGGCTGCCCTGGGGGATCAGCCTGGAGGAGAATCTGCACAAGGAATGCCATGAAGAGGCCTCGATCCCGGCGGAGTTGGCGCGCCGCGCCATCCCGGTAGGGATCGTGACCTATTGCAAGGACGCCGAACGTGGTCTCAAGCCCGATGTACTCTACTGCTATGATCTAGAGCTGCCGGAGGATTTCCAGCCGGTGTGCCGAGACGGCGAGGTGGAGGCATTCTCGCTCTGGCCGCTCGATCAGGTGATGGAGCGGGTGCGCGAGACCGATGACTTCAAGCCCAATTGCAGCCTGGTGATTGTCGATTTCCTGGTGCGCCATGGGCTCATGGATCCCGAGTCGCCGGATTATCTGGAGATTGTGACCGGCCTCCATCCCCCCTTGCCCTGATCGGGGAGCGCTCCGGGACAGGCCTGCGCGAGGTCCGCATGCATCCGATTCAACGCCACCGCACCCAGAGCGTCCGCGTCGGCGAGGTTACCCTAGGCGGGGACGCCCCCATTCGGGTCCAGTCGATGACCAACACGGACACGGCGGATATCCGCGTGACGGCCGATCAGGTACTCGAGCTGGCCAGGGCCGGCTCCGAGCTGGTGCGACTGACGGTGAATAACGACGCGGCCGCCCGGGCCGTGCCCGGTATTCGCGACGAGTTGGCCCGGCGCGGCTGTGAGGTGCCCCTGATCGGGGACTTCCACTTCAATGGTCACCGGCTCCTGACCGATCACCCCGCCTGCGCCGAGGTCCTGGCCAAGTATCGGATCAACCCCGGAAACGTGGGGCGCGGGGCGAAGAAGGATGTGCAGTTCGCCACCCTGATCGAGCTGGCCTGCCGCTACGAAAAGCCGGTACGCATCGGGGTCAACTGGGGCAGCCTGGACCCGGAGCTGGTGGTTCGGCTGATGGACGCCAACGCCCGTGGCTCGGCACCGCGGGATACCGAGGCGGTGGTGCGCGAGGCGATGGTGACCTCGGCGCTCGAGAGTGCCGCCCGTGCCGAGGCACTCGGCCTGGGGTCGGAACGCATCGTCCTCTCCTGCAAGATGAGTGGGGTGTGGGACCTCATCGCCGTCTACCGTGACCTGGCCCGCCGCTGTCGCTATGCCCTCCACCTCGGCCTGACCGAGGCGGGCATGGGCTCGAAGGGTATCGTGGCCTCCGCGGCGGCGCTGGCCGTGCTGCTCGCCGAGGGAATCGGCGATACCCTTCGCATCTCCCTCACCCCCGAGCCCGGCGGCTCCCGGACCCAGGAGGTGCGGGTGGCCCAGGAGATCCTCCAGAGCCTGGGCCTGCGCGCGTTCAGCCCCAGCGTGACGGCCTGTCCCGGCTGCGGGCGGACCACGAGCACCCTGTTTCAGGAGCTTGCCCAGGACATCGAGACCTATCTCCGAGACCAGATGCCGCGGTGGCGGGGGCAGTTTCCTGGCGTCGAGTCGATGGTGGTGGCGGTCATGGGCTGTGTGGTCAATGGCCCCGGCGAGAGCAAGCAGGCGAACATCGGCATCAGCCTGCCAGGAACGGGGGAGCGGCCCGCGGCCCCGGTCTACATGGACGGGGAGAAGGTCACCACACTCAAGGGCGAGGGCATCGCCGAGGCATTCAAGCGGCTGGTCGAAGACTATGTGCAGCGCCGCTATGGCGGGCAGGCATAAGAAGGCCCGCCAGGGCGCGGAAGGATTGGGCCAGACTCCCATCCACGGTAACCGAGGAGGAACCCTGATGAAACGGCCATTTCGAGCATTGATCCTGTTGGCGTGCGCTGTTGGGCCGGCGCTGGCCCTCGCGGAGGAGGGCCTTACCATCTCGGTCAAGCGCCTGACCCGTGAAACAGCGCTGACG
>JAEHCY010000467.1 GCA_016880695.1 Chromatiaceae bacterium
AGCATGATACCGCCGGGGGCAAGCACGCGCCGGCATTCGCAAAGGGCTGCAGTTTGGGAGGAGAGGTGATGCAGGAGTTGATGACAGAATACCAAGTCCACCGAGTCATCCAACAGGGGCAGGTCGAGTACAGAGCCGTGGCGGACTTCGCTTTGGCAGCCCATTCCCGCAACGGCCGCCCGCGCCTTGACAATCAGTTCCAAGTCGATATCGACACCGATGAGGCTCCGTGGCTCGAAGAGGGCGTCGAGCAGTGGAAAGGCCGTACCCTCGCCACAGCCCACATCGAGGACATGCAGTCCCTTGGTCAGGTTGTTGCCCAGGATGCGCGCGAAGATATCCACGGCATCGCCCAATACGTAACGGCGCCAAATCTCGGTGCCCAAGAACCAACGTCCAAAGCGGGTTTCCCGAACCCACTCTTCTTCAGCTATCTCTTGTCCCATGTAAACCCGACCTGCGTCATCCTCCGCATCAATCAATGTTGTCCCCGCGACCAGTCCCGGATATGCGACAAAGGGTGAGGGTATGCCCCCACCCCAAGCCGTCGATGTTGCTTGCGACCACAAGACCTGCAGATTCGATGCATCGCTGCATATCCGGCCAGTACAGGAACTTGGAATGGCCATTGGCGATGGCCGTAAAATAAGGACTCGACTGCGTCAATACGAAAGAAGCCGTCTCGAAGCGTTGTCTGTCCCAATAGACCTCATTTATAAAGAGACGCGTCTCCGCGGTCATAGCCGCAGCCGTGAGCCGGAGAATGCGAACGATGTCTGTCTCCCGGAAGCAATCAAGGAACTGGCTCATCCAAATGACATCGAACCCGCCGGGCACCGCGGCCGCAGGATCCAGGAAATCCATCGCAAGGCACTGAATCCGGTGCGCACCTGGCTCGTCGGCAATTGTCTCGACCATGAGCCTGACCTGCTGGGAGAGATCCATCACCGTAACTTCTACCCCTGGGTCGTACTCCACGCACCTCAGCGCCCACTTTCCGGTGTTCCCCCCGACGTCGAGAAGGGTGCGGGGCGCCGGGTCGAACACGATCCTCAGGGCTTCCGGGAAGGTACAGTCAGAAAAATAGTGGTCGTATCTGAACCAACTCTCCCTCATGGGGGGAGGCAGAGAGCCCAGGGCTTCGTAGAGTGACGGCCAATTGCCGCACCTCTTGAGGCCTTCCGGCTCGCCTGTCTCGAGCGCCCGCTCCAGCTCGAACATGCCTTGGTAGCAAACATCATGGACGAAATCTGTCAAAACCCTGGTCATGGCATCCCGGTTCAGCATGAACCCCGCCTTGGTAAGGCAATAGCGCTCGGGCTCCCCTGCCTCGCCAAGGCAGCGATACAGAATGCCTCCGCTCAGGGCGGATTCCACCAGAATCTGTACTGCATACCGCGGTCGGCAGAGGGCCCGGGAGATCTCCTCCAAACTTTTCCCTGCCCGGTGTTCGGGGACGGCAAGTAGATCCAGCATTCCGATCTTACGCATGATCCGGGCGACCTGGAATGTGATCGGACCAAAGACGATCTCCAGGGCACGACGCTGTGCCCCGTGGGCGGTCAAGGTGTCTTTAGTGTAGGGCGGTGATCCCATGGCCGACTCTTGCGATGAGGGTGCCGATCCAAGCCCGAATGAAGATCCGTTTAACCTGCGGGCCGTGGTGAGGGTGCGGGTAAACTGGTGGTGAAAACCCGTGGAGCAAAATTCTATCACAGTGTTTGTGGTTGCTACCGGACTGGAGGACTGGAGGCGCACTCCACAAAAAACACAAACTCGCCCGCCGCACCGGCCCGTTGCGAAGCGCTGGTTGATCCGGTCGAGCGTTGCGTTCAGGCGTCGGTCCTCGGTGCCAGTCTTTTCCGTGCTCCGAGCGACCCTTTGAGTCCAGCCAGATGACCCTCTCGGGGTGGGGGTTCTCCGGCGATCGGCGGCGCTTGATCCACCGACTGGCTTTCTCCTGCCCGCTTCCGGAAAAGCGTCTGCAGCACGGAAAACAGATCCTCCCACTGATGGCAGTAGTCGAGTGCCCCCAGGCGCTGGACTTCACGGCGCCGCTCCGCGGCATCGGTGGGGCTCGCGAAGACCACCACAGGAAGACCCTCGGGACGCTTGCGCAACTCGCGGAGGAAGCGCACCGCCGTAGGCGATCTGTTGGCTGACCAGCCATAGTGGGTGATGGCGAGATCGTAGCGCTTCGGCTCCTTCAGGGCATCGAGGGCCCCCTCGACGGTGGCCACCTCGCGGAAGAGGCGATCGCCACGCTCACGGTCGGCCTCGAACAGCTCGCGGGCGTAGGCGTTGTTATCCGGGGCGGGATCAAG
>JAEHCY010000468.1 GCA_016880695.1 Chromatiaceae bacterium
GATCGTAACCGCCCGCTGTTACAGAACTCAGAGCCCCTGCAGACGCTGCGTGAGCTGATGGAGCAGCGCGACCCCCTCTATCGCCAGGTGGCGGATCTGGTGGTCTCCACCGAAAAGCGCAGCGCCAGCGCGGTGGTGCGCGAGATCCGCCAGCACCTCGAGGATCAGGGCCTCTAGGGCCGCATACCTCTTGGGCTAACCCATCCACATGCAGACCCTCAGCGTCGAGCTCGGCGATCGCCGCTACCCCATCTACATCGGCGCTGGTCTCATCGGCAGGCCCGAGCTGTATCGGCCCCACATCGGTGCCTCTCAGGTGATGATCGTCACCAACGAGACGGTCGCGCCGCTCTACCTCGCCCCGGTGCGTAAGGCCCTGGAGGGGTTCGCGGCCGCCGAGGTGATCCTCCCCGATGGGGAGCAGTACAAGAACCTGGCAACGCTCAACCGCATCTTCGATGAGCTGCTTGGGCATCGGTTTAGCCGCCGTTGTACCCTCATCGCCCTCGGAGGCGGGGTGATTGGCGACACGGCGGGCTTCGCCGCCGCCTGCTATCAGCGCGGCGTGCCCTTTCTGCAGGTGCCTACCACCCTGCTTGCCCAGGTGGACTCCTCGGTCGGGGGCAAGACCGGCGTCAACCACCCGTTAGGTAAGAACATGATCGGCGCCTTCTACCAACCCCGCTGTGTGATCGCCGATACCGCGTCCCTCGACACGCTGCCGGAGCGCGAGCTCTCCGCAGGCATCGCCGAGGTCATCAAGTATGGCCTGATCCGGGACCCCGAATTCTTCCTCTGGCTTGAGCGGCACATGGAGCAGTTGCGGCAGCGGGATCGCGTGGCGCTTGCCTTCGCCATCGAGCGTTCTTGCCGCAACAAGGCCGAGGTAGTGGCGGCCGACGAGCTCGAAGCGGGCCAGCGCGCCCTGCTCAATCTCGGCCACACCTTCGGCCACGCCATTGAAACCGGCATGGGCTACGGCGAGTGGCTGCACGGGGAAGCGGTCGCGGCCGGAATGTGCATGGCGGCGCATCTCTCCCGGCGCCTGGGGTGGCTGGATGAATCCGCGGAGACGCGCATCCGAGCCCTAGTCGAGAGGGCTGGACTCCCCACTGACCCGCCGGCCTCCATCCCGCCCGAAGGGTTCCTCCGCCTGATGGCGGTGGACAAGAAGGTGCTCGAGGGAAGACTCCGCCTGGTACTGTTGCGGGGCATCGGGGATGCGGTGGTCACCGACGCCTTCGATGCGGGCGCCCTCGATGCCACCTTGCAGCACTTCAGCGCTGCGGGGTTGTGAACAAATCACCGCCAATTGGCCCCTCGATACGGCCGCCGCGCGGCCGACGAGGGGCGAATAGCACCTGTACCCAACTCGCCCTGCAGGGCAGGGCGTATCGAGATCGGCCCTCTGATCCTGGTCGAAGGGGGCAGACGACCCGCAACCGAGGAACGCAGGGTTACTCCGCCGCCGCCTCCCGCTTGTCCAGATAGCACAATACCCGTTGCTGCAGGGTGTTGGCGTTCAGCCGCAGAACCGCCGGATTGGTGGCGTTGGGCAGATCGACAACCCGCACGCAGTTCGCCCACTCCGCCGCGTTTGGCAGCAACTCCGCCAGCCGGTTGGGCTGCTGGTCGAAAAACGCCTCGTTGAATCGATTATCCTGACGCTGGGGGAAGATCGCCAGATACAGGATATCGGTCTCAACCAGGTCGCTGAAGAAATGGGTACCCAGTGAGACGTCCGGCACCAGGCCTTCGTGCATGGTGACGATCTCGCAGAGCACCGAGGTGTTGTTGATCTCCGCAAAGCGCACCGGCACGCCCAGGTCCGGCGAGGCCGTGCCCCAGCGGCCGGGACCGATCAGAAGGATAGTCTTGGCCGCATCCAGACCGCGCACCCGGGTGATCTGACCGATGAGGCGGGCGATCTTGTGCCGATCAGCGATCGGCAACGAGCCGTAAACGGAGGGCACCACGTAGACCACCCGGTCGAGGGTGGAAATGCGGCTCTGACCAATGACCGCACCGTGGGCCTCCAGCAGCAACCGCCCGGGCTCGATCCGGGTCGGCGGGTTGGCGATGGTGCCCGCCTCGCGCACCTGGAACGGCCGGCACTGCAACAGATTGATCTTGTAGCGCTTCTTGCCGACCACGTTGACGGTGAACTCC
>JAEHCY010000469.1 GCA_016880695.1 Chromatiaceae bacterium
CCTCAATCGCCTCCCACCCATCGGCCCCGCTGACCACCGCGCAGACAGCCAGAACAATGATGTCGGGCAGTGCGTGCGGCTTGTTACGCTCGATCCGAGGGTCCCGCAGTGGCGAAAAATGCCCAAGGATGCTTGTAGATCACGAGAAACTCCTGAGGCTGTTTCTCGATATGATCCCCTACGCCATTGTCATGGCATAACTTTAAGCGCGCTCGCCCTGCTCTGGCCTGGACATCGACCTCGGCGTGAAAGGACAAAGCGGTATCCTCCAGTCGATGCAGACCCGCGAAGCGTTCCTCTCGCGGCCCGACAAGGCCGTGGTCTTTCACTACACCCCCAAGCACGCATCCTGGATGAACCAGATCGAGATCTGGTTCGGCATCCTGGCCAGGAAGGTGGTCAAACGGGGGAATTTTCGCTCCACGAAGGAGTTGCGAGACAGACTCATGGCCTTCTATCGACTACTTCAACGCGACCATGACAAAGCCGTTCAAGTGGACCTACCAAGGCAAGCCCCTGGTTGCCTGATGTTTCCGTTAATTGCGTACCACTGTACTACTCGCCCAGGCGGCGGAGAACATCCTTGCCTTCTTCGCCGGTCCGCCCCGCAACCGGGTGGCCTGAGCCGCGGCGACTGTCGATCGGATCACCCCTGCCGCCAGCCCGCCAGGATCTGCATGCAGACCCGGTTGAGGTGCTGGGCCCGTTCGGGGGTATCGGCCTCGGTGTAGGCCCTGAGCTCGGGGGCATTGCCCGAGGGCCGCAGGTGGGCGATCTCACCGCTGGCAAAGGTCAGGCGCAGGCCATCGGTGGTATCGAGCGCCGCGAGGGGGCCGAACCGAGCGGCGAACAGGGCGTCGATCGCTCCGCGGTCACGCTCGAGATCCCCGGTGTGGAGCGCCTGCAACCGACTCCGACTGAGCGCGACGGGAAACTCCCCGATGCGATCGCTACAGGTGAAACGGCTGGGCAGCCCCTCGCGCAGGGCGGCGATGCCACTACCGCGGGCCCGGGCAAGACGGAGGATCGCTAGCACGGGGAGCAGAGCGTCACGGGTCGGCAGGGCCGACAACACCCCTCTCTCGCCCTCGATGGGCGAGCCCAGCAGAAACCCGCCGTTGGCCTCGTAACCGACCACCGGGGTCACCCCCTCTTGCAGGAGCCGCTGCATACCGGCGATGACGTAGGGGGAGCCGATGCGGGTGCGAAGCACCCGCGGGAACCAACCAGACCGCTCCAGCGCGGTGTTGCTGCTCACCGGGGTCACCACACCCTCCGCCGCGAGAAAATGGGCGCACAGAATGCCCGCGATGTCTCCACGCAACCATTCCCCACGCTCGTCACTCACCAGAGGGCGGTCACCGTCGCCGTCGGCGGAGACGATGGCATCGAAGCCACCCCCCGCGGCCCACTCAAGCGCGAGCGCCACCTCCTCGGCACGGATTGCCTCGGTATCCACCGGGACGAATACCGCCGAGGTGCCAAGCACGGATACTGCCGCTCCCAGCCCCGAGAGCACCGCCCGGAAGGCTTCGGTGGCCACAGTGGAATGGGCGTAGAGCCCCACTCGCAGACCGCCGAGGCACCCAGGGGGGAAAAAACCGACATAGCGCGCCACATAGGCGGCGAGGATGCGGGGGTCCGCAGCAGGCAAGGCGGACGCGGATTCCGCGCTGAAGCGACCCTCCTCATCGAAAAGCCCCGCGGGCAGCTCGATGTGCTGAGCGCGCATGCCCTCCTCGTCGTCCTTCAGAATCTCCCCAGTCGGCTTGTTGAACTTAATCCCGTTACGGTCCTCCGGGATGTGGCTGCCGGTCACCATAAGGGTCGGGATCGATTTGGCGATGCCGAAGGCAGCCAGGGCCGGGGTCGGAATGATGCCCGCATTGAGCGGCCGGCAACCGAAGGCCACCACCGCACGGGCGCAGGCCTGCATGATGCGGCCGGTGCTCGGGCGGCGGTCGCCGGCGATGCCGACTTCCCCACCCGCGCGCAGGTCGCCCCGCGCTCTCAGGTACTGGAGGAAACCAAGAGTGTATCCATAGCACACCCGGTCCGTCATCGCGCG
>JAEHCY010000470.1 GCA_016880695.1 Chromatiaceae bacterium
AGGACAACTGCGTGGCCTTCGAGGCGATGGCGCTGCAGATTCCCAAGGATCGCCACCGGATGCACTACGTGCGGGTCCGGGTACGGGTGCATCGCTACCCCGAGGGGCAGCTCGCCCTGTTTCACGGCCCCCGTTGCCTGGCCCGCTACGATGCCCAGGGTCACCTGATGGCACCGTCGTTGAAGGCGGTCGCTTAGATCTGCCGCGCGGAGGAAAGGCGCTTGGGGCTACCGCCCTTCGCACCTTATGCTCCGCGCATACCCAAGCGGACAGTTTATGTGCTACTGAACCGGACAGTTCAATTTGTTGCCAACACTGGCGGGTTCCTCTCCCCCGCACCCTGCCCCCTAAGTCCAACCAGGCTTGACACCCCCTGGGGGTGCAACCTAGCATCGGGCGCCTGCCCACACCAGACGCGGAGATACACAGCCCCATGGACCTAGCCGCCATGCGCGCAATCGTCGCCGACGATCTGCAGGCGGTCAACGAGATCATCCTGCGCCGTCTCAGCTCCGATGTGGTCTTGATCAACCAAGTGGGGCAGCACATCGTCTATAGTGGTGGCAAGCGCGTGCGTCCGCTGGTAGTTCTGCTTGCCGCCCGCGCCGCGGGCTACCGGGGCAATCGTCACCTGGACCTCGCTGCCATCATCGAGCTCATCCACACGGCCACCCTGCTACACGATGATGTGGTGGACGACTCGCAGATGAGGCGCAACCAAGAAACCGCCAATGCACTGTGGGGTAACGAGGCCAGTGTCCTGGTCGGCGATTTTATCTATTCGCGCTCTTTCCAGATGATGGTCAGCATGGACTCGATGCGGGTCATGGAGGTGCTCTCCCATGCTACCAACCGCATCGCCGAGGGCGAGGTTCTGCAGCTACTGAACTGTAACGACCCCGATACCACCAACGAGCGCTACCTGGAGGTCATCCGCCGCAAGACCGCCACCCTGTTCGAAGCAGGCACCCGGTTAGCGGCAAGCCTTGCCGAGGTGACCGCAGCCCAGGAGCAGGCCGCTGCGGACTTCGGCCTGCATCTCGGCGTCGCCTTTCAGTTGGCCGACGATGCCCTGGACTAGGGCACGGACAGCGCGACGCTCGGCAAGAACATCGGCGATGACCTTGCCGAAGGCAAGCCAACCCTCCCGTTAATTCGGGCACTGCAGACCGGAACCGAGGCACAGCGGAGCCATATACGCAATGCCATCGAGCACGGTGGCCGGGACGACATCCGGAGCATCCTGGATGCAATTGAATCGACCGGCGCCATCGATTACACTCTCGCCCTCGCGCGGGAGCACGCCCGGTCGGCTCAAAGGGCCATCGCGCTCCTCCCGCCTTCCCCGCCGCGTGAGGCGCTGATCCATCTCGCCGATTTTGCGGTCAACCGCACCTACTAACCCGGGGTGTAGCTCAGCCTGGTAGAGCGCTGTCTTCGGGAGGCAGAAGTCGCTGGTTCGAATCCAGTCACCCCGACCAATTTCCCGTTTAGGTTCAATTGCTTACGAACGCCTCTCAGCGCTGATCAGAGGACTTCTCGGCCAACGTGAAACCGTGCCCCTCTTAGCGGGCCAATCGAGCACATCCACCGCCGCCTGAACGGTCGTCGGGGAGAGGTGCGCGTAGATCCGATCGGTGACCCGGATGTCTGAGTGGCGCGAAAGGTGCTGACCACCTGGATCGGGACACCCTCCTGCACCAGCCAGCTCCCGCAGGTTCGGCGCAGGTCGTGGGGGTTGCACGTCGCTCAGCCCCGTCACCGCGCTCGCGAACCCCTTCTTCACCGAGGCGATCCGCTGGCCCCGTCGATTGCAGAACACCCAGGGGCTCGCGCAGGGTCACCGCATTAAAAATGGCTATGTCTGCGTTATTAACCCGGCCCAATAATAGACGACATATGCTATAATTGGCGCATGGACAAAGTTGATGCACGCAAGCTGACGGCGGAAGGACGCAAGTTGCTGAGGCAGATGGTGATCCGTCTGCGCAAGCAGTCGGGGATGACTGCGGCAGCGCTCGCTGCCGCCGCTGGCGTTCATCCGACGACCATCAAGACCTGGTTGGCGCGAGCCAGACGAGAAGGTGAGGAGTCGTTGGGCGAGAAGCCGCGCGGTCGGCCGCTG
>JAEHCY010000055.1 GCA_016880695.1 Chromatiaceae bacterium
CTGCCCTCCCCGCCGCGATCCCATCCCGCCCCAGGCGGTGATCAGGTTCCAGTCTCCGAACAGGTCCAACACCGGGTCAACTTGCTAGTAGCGCTGCTTGTCGGGGTGGACCCGGCGCTGCATCGCTTTCGCCTCGTCGAACCGCTCCGGTCAGCGGGCGGGCCGCAGGGTAGACGCGCAACAGCTCGACGCGGTCTTCTTCGATCTGGTAGGGCACCCGATAGGGCATGCCGGTTAAAGTGCAGTGCGAGGGTCGGCGACTACCAAGGGTGTGGCGCCGGCAAGCTCGGCGCTCAGTCCAAGCAGCGCCTCCCATTCATCCCCCACGGCCTGGCCCTTGATCTGGCGGTCAATCTCCGTGCAGCGGGCGAGAAAGCCAAGGATGCGCGGGCGCGGGTGCCGCTGCAGGGCGGCGCGGTAGAGGGGGCGGCGTCTCTCGATCATCGCCGGTCCGGCCGGTGGGCCGCCGCCCTGACGAGGACTGCCCCCTAGCTGGGTGAGCAGGCGCAGCTCCCGCGCCAGGGCCCAGAGCACCACCGGGGCCGCCAGGCCCTCGGCGCGCAGGCTATCGAGGATCCGCGGGACGCGCTCTAGGCTGCCAGCGAGGGCCGCGTCCGCCAGGTCGAAGACATCGAAGCGGGTGCTGTCGGTGCTTTGCTTGAGCACCTGATCGGTGGTGATCGGCCCCTCGCCGTAAAGCAGGATGAGCTTTTCCACCTCCTGCGCCGCGGCAAGCAGGTTGCCCTCCACCCGCTCGGCCAGGAGCGCCGCCGCGCCGGGCTGGGGCCCCAGCCCGGCGGCGCGCAGGCGCTGCTCCAGCCAGGGGATGAGCGCCGCGCCCTCCACGGGCCAGATCTGCACCACCACCCCGGCGCGGTCGATGGCGGAGACCCAAGACGACTCGAGCTGACCGCGTTCGAGTTTTGGGGCGAGGAGGAGAAACAGGACATCGGGGCTTGACCTCGCACAAAGGGCGCTAACCGCCCGGCTGCCTTCTGTGCCGATGCGGGTGCTCGAGAGCCGCACCTCGATCAGTCGCCGCTCGCTGAATAGCGACAGGGAAGCGGCGGCGGCCCCAACCTCGTGCCAATCAAGGTCGGGGCCGGCCTCGATCACCTCGCGCTCCAGGTAGCCGCGTTCCCGTGCCCGCTGGCGCACCGACTGGGCCGCCTCACCCAGCTGCAAGGGCTCCTCGCCGCTCAGGAGGTAGATGGGAGCAAGCTGCTCGCGCAGTCGTGTGGCGAGCTGTGGCACGCTCAGGCGCATATCAAACCGCTCATTCGGCCCTGGCGACTCGTTCTGAGCCTGGTCGAAGGGGCCAATGGGCTCCAGCAGAGGTTTCCGGGCTTACTGCCACCGGGTCCTGACCTGTTGGAGGATTCGCTGAACCGCGTCCTCCTGTAAGTCGCTGTAAATGAGGTCCGCCTCGAGCTGTTTGCCAAGCACCTGGGTGTCGGGATTGACGTAATCTCGCACCAAGTCGAGGGTCTGGGGCGGAATCTTTTCGCTGCCCTCCGGGGTGGACGCGCTGAAACTCACTTGATAGCTCAGCTCGTAGGCGATGACCTTGCCCTCCTGGTTCACCGAGAGCACACGACTGCGGGAGTTTTCCTGCCGGATGCGGATCACACTCTTGGCCCCTTGGGGGGTCGGGGCCAGGGCCCGGCCGTAGGCCTCCAGACGGCGACGCAGCAGCTTGGCCACCGGCCCGCCGCCCTCGACGAAGGTGGGGGACAACGATTCGGGCAGGGTTGCGGTCCCGCGCAGCTCGAAGCCGCAACCGCTGAGACCCAAAGCGAGTAGGCATCCGCCGAGAAAGGCGAGTTGGGCACGGAGGAAGGGTGTGGACATGGGCGTTTCGCTCTGATTATCCCGCAACGATGTTGACCAGCTTGTTCGGTACCACGACGACCTTGCGCACGGCCGCCCCGGCAATGAAACGCTGCACGTTGTCGTTGGCCAGGGCTGACTGCTCGACGGCCTGCGCCGCCGCGCCGGTCGGCACCTCGATCTTGCCGCGCACCTTGCCATTGACTTGGACCACATAGGCCACCGTCTCCTGCCGGAGCGCCGCCGGGTCAACCGCCGGCCAGCCCGCCTGCAGGATGTCCTCGCCGTAGCCGAGCTCACGCCAGAGGTGATGGCTGAGGTGAGGGGCGATGGGCGCGAGCAGCCGCAGGAGGATACCGAGTCCCTCGCGTAGCACCGCGCCCTCGTCGGCGGCTGTGCCGAGGCGGTTCAGGGTATTGACCAGGGTCATGCAGGCGGAGACCACGGTATTGAACTGCTGGCGCTCGTAGTCGAAGAGGGCCTTGCGCAGGGTCTCGTGGATCTCCCGGCGAGCGGAGCGGGCGGCATCGCCAAGCTCGGCGGGCACCCCGTCCGGGGTCTGTGCCGCCTCGAAGCGGGTGCGGGCAAGGTTCCACAGGCGCCGAAGGAAGCGATGGGCGCCCTCCACCCCCTCGTCCGACCACTCCAGAGACTGCTCCGGGGGTGCGGTAAACAGGGTGTAGAGGCGCACCGTATCGGCGCCGAAGCGTTCCACTAGGGCCTGGGGGTCGACGCCGTTGTTTTTCGACTTCGACATCTTCTCGACCGCGCCGATGCCCACCGCCCCGCCATCGGAGCACAGGGTTGCGCGTAGCGGCCGGCCCCGCTCGTCGCGCTCGACCGCGACCTCCGCCGGGTTATACCAGTGGCGCTGGCCGTCGGGATCCTCGCGGAAGTAGGTGTCCGCCACCACCATGCCCTGGGTCAGCAGCCGGGTGAAGGGCTCGTCGCTGGCCACCAGGCCGACGTCGCGCAGGAGCTTATGGTAGAAGCGGGCGTAGAGCAGATGCAGGATGGCGTGCTCGATGCCGCCGATGTAGTGATCGACTGGCAGCCAGTAGTCGGCGCGCCCATCGAGCATTATTTCTGCGTCGGGGCAGGCGTAGCGGGCGTAGTACCAGCTCGATTCGACGAAGGTATCGAAGGTGTCGGTCTCGCGGCGGGCCTCGCCGCCACATTCGGGGCAGTGGGTGCGGGCCCAGGCGGGGTCGTCCTTGAGTGGGTTTCGGGTGCGCTCGTCGAACACCACGTCCTCGGGCAGTACCACCGGCAGTTGCGCGAGCGGCACCGGAAGGGTGCCGCAGCGCTGGCAATGCACTACAGGGATGGGGGCGCCCCAGTAGCGCTGGCGTGAGATGCCCCAGTCGCGTAGCCGAAAGTTAACGCTCTTCTGCCCTTTGCCCCGCTCCGCGAGATAGGTAGCGATGGCGTCGAAAGCCTGTGCGGAGCTGAGGCCATCGAAGGGGCCTGAGTGCCTGAGTACCCCCCGCTCCACGTAGGCGGTCTGCTCGATACCAGGGTTTGGTCCCTCGGCGGGGAAGATCACCTGTCGCTTGGGAATTCCGTAGCGCTCGGCGAATTCCCAGTCCCGTTGATCGTGCCCTGGCACCGCCATCACCGCTCCGGTGCCGTAGCCCATGAGTACGAAGTTGGCCGCGAAGATCGGTATCGGCTCGCCACTCACCGGGTGCAGCGCGCGGATGCCGAGCGGCATGCCGCGCTTTTCCATGGTCTCGAGGTCGGCCTCGGAGGTGCCGCCGCGGCGGCATTCCTCGATGAAGGCCCCAAGCTCGGGTCGGGTTTCGGCGGCCCGCTTGGCCAGGGGGTGCTCGGCCGCCACCGCCATGTAGGTCACGCCCATCAGGGTGTCCGGCCGGGTGGTGTAGATGGTGAGCACCTCTGCCGAGCCCTCGATGGGGAAATCCATCTGCACCCCCTCGGAACGGCCGATCCAGTTGCGCTGCATGGTGCGCACCTGCTCCGGCCAGCCCTCCAGGCGATCAAGCTCGGCGAGCAGCTCCTCGGCGTAGGCGGTGATCTTGAGGAACCACTGGGGGATCTCGCGCCGCTCCACCAGGGCGCCGGAGCGCCAGCCACGGCCGTCGATGACCTGCTCGTTGGCGAGCACGGTTTGGTCCACCGGGTCCCAGTTCACCACCGAATGCTTACGATAGACCAGGCCCTTACGATAGAGCTCGGTGAACAGCCACTGCTCCCAGCGGTAGTATTCGGGGCGGCAGGTGGCGAGCTCCCGCTCCCAGTCGTAGCCAAAGCCGAGGCGCTTGAGCTGCGCCTTCATGTAGTCGATGTTGGCGTAGGTCCAGCGGGCCGGGGGTACCCGGTTTTTCATCGCCGCGTTTTCGGCGGGAAGGCCGAAGGCATCCCAGCCCATGGGTTGGAGCACGTTCTTGCCCCGCATGCGCTGATAGCGGGCGATCACATCCCCGATGGTGTAGTTGCGCACATGCCCCATGTGCAGTTTGCCGCTCGGGTAGGGGAACATCGAGAGGCAGTAGAATTTCTCCCGCTCGGGGTCCTCGGTTGCACGGAAGCTCTGATGGCGCTCCCAGTGGGTCTGGACCTCGAGCTCGATGGGGTTGGGCTGGTACTCTGGCTGCATGGCGTGGGGCGGGTCAGGGATGGGAGAAAACCCTAACAGAATACCGCAGCGGGCGCGCGGGCGGCGACTCTCTCCGGCGCGTCAAGCGGGGGCGCCGCCGCGCCGCGGGGGGTGTAGACTTGGTAATGGGTGATGGTGAGAGGAGATGGCAATGACCGATCCGGACCAACCGAAAACGGGCGATCAGCTCACGACCGCCTACGAGCGCATGCTCGCGCGGGTGCATGAGGCCTTCGAGTATGCGGAAGAGGCGACCTTGCCGCGCTTCAGGCACGTGCTGGGGGAGGTGCGCGACAAGACCATCGAGCTCGGCGAGCTCACCCGCGAGGAGGCCGACCGGGTGGCCGCCTACCTCGAGCGGGACATCGAGGATGCCGCCAACTACCTGGTGCGCACCGGGGAGGATCTGCGTCAGTGGTGGCGCTTCGACCTCGAGCAGGTGGAGGATCGTCTGCTCGATATGTTCACCGGCGTGGCGGACCAGACCCGCGTGCAGTGGCAGCAGCTCGCCGAGCAGGCCTGGGTCGCCAGCCACTATCGGGCGGGTGAGATCTCCGGGCCCGGATCCCTGTTGTGCACGGAGTGCGGGGCCGAGATCGAGTTTCACCAGCCCTCTGAGATTCCGCTCTGCCCCAAGTGCGGCGCGAGCCTGTTCGAGCGTGCTAACGACAGGGCGGAGGAAAGGGGCGCACAGGCCTGATCCAACCCCCGGGGGTCGGCCGACCTACCCTGGGTTGGCAAGCTCTGCGCGGAGGGCGATAGTCATCGTTTCGACCGTGGCCCCTGGGGAGAGACCGGTCAGCCGACCGGCGCCGAAGGCGCAATCCCGCCCGGAATCGTTCAGGCAAACGGACCTTGGGGTAGAGGGTCGACTCTGGAGAGCGGCCGAGCATTCGGCCCACCGATGGGGCAGCGGCGGGGGAACCGGCGCGAGTTCTCAGGTTTGGGACAGAGGGGCGGCGCGTGCGGCGAGGCATGCGCCGCCCTTTTTGTTTGTTGGGTCGGGAGGTGGCTATGGCGATGCGCACCGCGCTCTACGACGCGCACCTCGCGCTGGGGGCGCGCATGGTGCCCTTCGGCGGCTGGGACATGCCCTTGCACTATGGCTCCCAGATCGAGGAGCACCAGGCCGTGCGCCGCGCGGCCGGGATGTTCGACGTCTCCCACATGCGGGTGGTCGATCTCAGCGGGCGGGAGGTCAAACCCTACCTCAGGGGGCTGCTCGCCAACGATGTCGGTCGCCTGCACATCCCCGGTAAGGCCCTCTATAGCTGTATGCTGAACCCCCAGGGTGGGGTGATCGATGACCTCATCGTCTACTACCTGGCCGATGATCGCTACCGGATGGTGGTCAACGCCGCCACCGCCGCGGGGGACCTCGAGTGGCTGCGACGGCAGGTGGGCGATCAGGCGGTGGCCATCCGCCCGCGCCCCGATCTGGCGATGATCGCCGTGCAGGGGCCGGCGGCACGGGCGCGGATCGCGCCGCTCCTGCCTGCGGCGCTCGGGGGGGCGGCGCAGGGGCTCGCGCCCTTCGCCGCCGCCGAGGCAGGCGAGTGGTTCCTGGCCCGCACTGGGTATACAGGTGAGGATGGCTGCGAGCTGATGTTGCCAGCCGCCGAGGTTGTCCCCCTATGGCGCGCGCTGCTGGAGGCAGGGGTGGCCCCCTGTGGGCTTGGTGCCCGTGACACTCTGCGGCTTGAGGCGGGCATGAACCTCTACGGTGCGGACATGGATGAGACCACCACGCCGCTCGAGAGCGGCCTCGGCTGGACCGTCGCCTGGGAGCCGATCGATCGCGCCTTCACTGGCCGCGAGGTGCTGGAGGCCCAACGGACGGATCCCCTGACGCGGCGGCTGGTGGGACTGCTGCTGAGCGGTCCCGGCGTGCTGCGCAGCCATCAAAAGGTCTTGAGCGGGGCGTGCGTGGTCGGGGAGACGACTTCGGGGGGGTTCGCTCCCACGCTCGGCCGCTCTATTGCATTCGCCCGGGTCGCCCCGGATATTGGCGAGGAATGTGCGGTAGAGATTCGCGGTAAACCGCTCGGCGCGCGGGTGGTTAAGCCCCCCTTCGTGCGCCAGGGCAAACCCTGTATTGCACTTTGAGAACCCCCAACTCAGGAGGGGAAGATGAGTAAGCTGCCTGATGGGCTCAAGTACAGTTTGTCCCACGAATGGGTGCAAGACAATGGTGATGGCACGGTAACCGTGGGCATCACCGATCATGCCCAGGAGCTTCTGGGTGATCTGGTCTTCGTCGAGCTGCCCGAGGTGGGCAAGCAGCTCTCCACTGGGAGCGAGTGCGGGGTGGTGGAATCGGTGAAGGCCGCCTCCGACATCTTCAGCCCCCTGGCGGGGGAGGTGGTAGCGGTCAACCAGGACCTCTCCAGGGCCCCCGAGGTTATCAACCAGGCCCCCTACGGTGACGGCTGGATCTTCCGGCTCCGACTGGCCGACGCCGCCGAGATGGGCACCCTGATGGACGCCGCCGCCTATCAGGCCCTGGTGGATGCCGAGCAGGGCTGAGCCCCCGATGCCCTTCATCCCCCACACCCCCGATGACCTGACGGCGATGCTCCGGCGCATCGGCGTCGGCTCCATCGAGGCCCTATTCGACGAGATCCCTGCCGAGCTGCTCGCCGCGCCCCTGGAGGGGGTCCCCCCCGCGCTGTGCGAGATGGAGATCGGGCGCCTGATGGCCCAGCGCAGCCGCCAGGATGGCCAGCCGCTGTGCTTTCTCGGTGCGGGGGCCTACGAGCACCATATTCCCGCGGCGGTCTGGCAACTTGCGAGCCGCGGCGAGCTCTACAGCGCCTACACCCCCTACCAGGCGGAGGCCAGCCAGGGTACGCTGCAACTGCTCTACGAATTCCAGTCGATGATGACGGCCCTGATGGCGATGGAGGTTTCCAACGCCTCGCTCTACGACGGGGCCTCCGCCTTGGCCGAGGCGGTGTTGATGGCGGTGCGGGCCAACCGCGGGCGCACTCATCGGGTGCTGCTGCCGTGCACACTCCACCCCGCCTACCGGCGCGTGGTGCGGAGCCTAACCGAACCCCAGGGTATCGAGCTGGTGGAGCTGCCCTACGATCCGCGGGGCGGTCACATCGATCCGGAATCACTGGACGACCTCAGCGGGGGGGATTTTGCCGCCCTGGTGGTCCCGCAGCCCAACTTCTTCGGGGTTCTGGAAGAGGCGGATGCGCTCACCGACTGGGCGCACCGCCAGGGGATGTTGGTGATCGCCGCGGTCAATCCCATCGCCAAGGCGTTGCTCGTACCACCCGGGGAGTGTGGTAGTGGTGGGGCGGATATTGCCTGCGGGGAGGGTCAGCCCCTCGGCATTCCGCTATCCTCCGGCGGGCCCTACTTCGGGTTCCTCTGCTGCAAAGCGGCGCTGGTGCGCCAGCTCCCGGGGCGGCTGGTGGGGCGTACCCTCGATCTGGACGGTAACCCCGGCTTCACCCTTACCCTACAGGCCCGCGAGCAGCACATCCGCCGCTCCAAGGCCACCTCCAACATCTGCACCAATCAGGGGCTGATGGTGACCGCGGCCACCATCCACTTGGCACTGTTGGGCAGCGAGGGCCTCGCGCGGGTGGCCGCCGCCTGCCAGGGTAACACCCGCCGCTTGAGCGAGCGGCTCTGCACCATTCCAGGTGTGGAGCCCCTGTTCGACCGTCCGGTGCTCCATGAGCAGGCCCTGCGCCTGCCCGCACCCATCCCCGAGGTGCTGCGCTCCCTCGCCGCGCACAACATTCTCGGGGGTTACGACCTGGGGCTCGAGTATCCGGAGCTTGCTGGGGCGGTTCTTGTCTGCGCCACCGAGATGCGCACCGAGGAGGACCTCGCGAGCTACCACGACAAGCTGGCGCGTATCATCGCCACGCGCACCCAGCCCAAGTGCCCGGTGCAGCCCAAGATCTGATCCCTCGAGAGCATCGCCAAGTCTTTCATTTCACTCTCTCTTTCCTAACGGAGAACGCAATGGCTCATATCGCGCTCAAAGGTAACCCCTGCAATACCAACGGGGAGCTGCCCGCCGTGGGTTCCCTGGCCCCCGATTTCTCCCTGGTCGGCAAGGACCTCAACGACCTCAGCCTGGCGAGCTTTGCCGGCAAGAAGAAGCTCCTCAACATCGTCCCCAGCCTCGACACCCCGGTCTGCGCTATCTCCACCAAGCGTTTCAACCAGGCCATGGCCAGCCGCGGCGATGCCGTGGCGCTGGTTATCTCCGCCGACCTGCCCTTTGCCTCGGGCCGCTTCTGCGGCATGGAGGGCATCGACAACGTGATCCCGCTCTCGGTGATGCGCTCAAAGAATTTTCCCAAGGACTACGGTGTTCTCATCGTGGATGGCCCCCTCGCCGGCATCACCGCCCGCGCCGTGGTGGTGCTCGATGCCAACGACAGGGTGGTGTACACCCAGTTGGTGCCGGAGATCACCGAGGAGCCCGACTACGACTCCGCCCTCAACGCCCTCGGTTGATCCAGCAGCGGTAGCACCGGTGCTGATCTTCGAGCAATCCCGACCCGGGCGGCGGGCCCTGGCCCAGGCGCCGCGGGAACGGGAACCGCTCGGGGGGATTCCCGAGCGGTTCCTGCGCCGGCGGTCGGCGGCGCTGCCGGAGGTTTCTGAGCTGCAGGTGGTGCGGCACTACACCCGCCTGTCCCAGCAGAACTTTTCCATCGATACCCACTTCTATCCGCTGGGCTCCTGCACCATGAAGTACAACCCCCGGGGCAGCCATGCGCTGGCTATGCTTCCGGGGTTCCTTGCGCGTCACCCCCTCGCCCCGGACGGCCACAGCCAGGGGGTGATGGCCTGCCTCTACGAGCTCCAGGAGATCCTGAAGGCGGTCACCGGCATGGCGGCGGTGTCCCTGACCCCCGCCGCGGGTGCCAAGGGCGAGCTTGCCGGCGTAGCCATGATCCGTGCTTACCACCAGGCGCGCGGCGATGGCGAGCGCCGGGAGATGCTGGTGCCAGACGCGGCCCATGGGACCAATCCGGCCTCCGCGGTGATGGCCGGTTTCCAGGTGCGCGAGATCCCCACCGGGAGCGATGGGGACGTGGATCTGGCGGCCCTGGAACGGGTGGTGGGGCCCCGCACCGCCGGCATCATGCTGACCAATCCCTCCACCCTGGGGGTATTCGAGCGCCGGATTGGTCCCATCGCGGAGGCGGTGCACCGGGCGGGAGGGCTGCTCTACTACGACGGGGCCAACCTCAACGCCATCCTGGGCAAGGTGCGCCCCGGCGACATGGGCTTCGATGTCATCCACATGAACCTGCACAAGACCTTCTCCACCCCCCACGGCGGGGGCGGTCCGGGCGCCGGTCCGGTGGGGGTGTCGGCGCGGCTAGAGCCCTACCTGCCGGTGCCGATGGTGACCTTCGATGGTCACGACTACACCTGGGTGACCGAGCGGGAGCGCCCCCATAGCATCGGGCGCCTGTCGGCCTTCGCCGGCAATGTGGGGATTCTGCTGCGGGCCTATGTGTATGCCCGGATGCTCGGCCCCGAGGGCATGCGCCGGGTGGGCGAGTTTGCGACCCTCAACGCTAACTATCTGCTCAGCCGGCTGATCGCGGCGGGGTTCGAGCCGGCCTTCCCCGGACGGCGCGCGAGCCACGAGTTCATCATCACCTTGAGGCGGGCGGCGAAGGAGTTGGGTGTGACCACCATGGACTTCGCCAAACGCCTGCTCGACTACGGCTTTCATGCCCCCACCACCTACTTTCCGCTGCTGGTCCCGGAGTGCCTCCTGATCGAGCCCACCGAGACCGAGACCCCCGAGGCGCTGGATGCCTTCGTCGAGGCCCTGGTCAAGATCAAGCAAGAGGCCGAGGAGCAGCCGGATCTGGTGCGTTCGGCCCCCCATCGTATGCCGGTCAAGCGCCTTGACGATGTACGCGCCGCCCGCGAGCTCAACCTCCGATGGAGTGCTCACCAAGATGGGTAACCAGACCGCCAAGGGGCTGCGCCGCCTGATCAACGCCTTCGGCTACTCCATGGCGGGGTTTCGCTCCTGCTTCGAGCATGAGGAGGCGTTCCGCCTTGAGGTTTACATTGTGGTGCCTCTGGTGCCGGTAGCCCTGTGGTGGGGGCAGACGCCGGTGGAGCGTGCGCTGCTGCTGGGGAGCCTACTCCTGGTGCCGATCGTGGAGCTCCTCAACTCGGCGCTGGAGACGACCGTCGACCGGATTGGAGCGGAGCGCCATGAGCTGGCCGGCCGCGCCAAGGACATCAGCTCTTCGGCGGTGCTGCTCGCGATCGTTCTCGCGGTGGCCGTCTGGGGCATCCTCCTGCTTCCGCGGCTGCTGTGAGGGGCATGCCCGGGGCGTCGGTCCTCCTGTTCGGGA
>JAEHCY010000471.1 GCA_016880695.1 Chromatiaceae bacterium
AGGCACGGGCATTGGCCACGATCAGCACATCGAGGTTCCCGCCACGCGCCAAGACTCGACGCGCGAACCGAACAAGACCAAGCGTGAAGCAGACACCTCATCCGGCGTATAAGCCAGAGCGTCGATTGAGCCGAGCACGTCCGGCCTCGCGCAGGCTCTGGAGCCCCGCCCGGACCTGCTCGGGGGGACTGCCGGAACCCAGTTACCAACAAGGACACTCCCGGTTCCCGTTCCCGTACTCTGGCTACCGGCCGTCCGCTGCCGGCACGGTGGATTGCGGGTTCCTCCATCGAATCGGCTAAGCGGTCAGGATCTCGCACCGATTCCAATCCAGCCGCTTATGCCCAGCCCCGCCGCTCGATCTCCGCGACGAGGGCTTCGGCAACCTGAACGAGTGTGGGCACCTGGTGGTGTGCGGTCTGCAGCGCGCTGGTGAGCACCGAGAGATCCTCCACGTACTCGTGGACCATCTGGTTTCTTAGCTTTCGCACGGTCAGCCAAGTGTCCACCGAGTCAATCCACCCAAGACGTTCCGCCCGGTCCAGGTTGTCGATCGCGGCGGCGGGCTTTTCGCCCAATGCCGTGAGAAGGAGGGGCAACAACTTGTCGCCCAGGGTATCCTGCAGGCGTCCGAATCGACCCACAAAGGCTTCCACCCGTTCCGCAAGCGTGGGGTCGGTTTCGAGCTGCGCGGCTCGATCCAGAGTGAAAGGGAGAGCAAAGAGCCTCTCATCGGTGCTGGTGAGATACCGGCACTCCTTGCGCACCACACGCGTCAGGAACTGCATCCGTAGGGCGATGTTCGGCTCGAGCGTCAAAGCAATCTCCCCTCCTGGAAGGCAATCTCGTGGATGGGCAGGCGCAACAGGTTTGGGGCGACGAGCAGCACGTCCACCTTCCGACCCTGCATCAGGCGGGTCACTCTGGCCGCCAAACGGGCTGCCAGAAGGGCTGGATTTTCAATAGGTTCGGGTAATTCCAGCATGAGATCAAGGTCTCCGCCGCGCGCGGCGTCGTCCAACCTGGAGCCGAACACCCACACCCGCGCCCGATCTCCCACCAATTCAGCGGCGAGTTGGAGAATCGCTTGGGATTGATGCGGAGTCAGTCGCATGGTTTCGATTGGCGCATCGGATGTAACGCAATCGTCAGCTCCCATAGCTGGGCCGCTGCAGACCGGCTCCTGGCTGGAGAAGCGGCGATCAGTCCACCTGCCGGTAGAGCTCGGCGAGAGGGAGCGGGCTCTGCAGAAGACGTGGCAAATGAATCTCAGCCTCCAATCCCGAGGCCTCGGTCAGTTTCCAGCCACCCTCCGGCAAGCGTTCGAACAACTCCGCGTGAAGCCGGTCCTGATCTAGGAGCAGGTAGTATTGCAGTGCGTCGATGCAACGGTAGTGCTCGAACTTGGCCCCGCGGTCGTAAGAGGCGGTGGTTGGCGAGAGGACCTCCACGATCAGGCTGGGGGCCTCCACGTAGCGCTCGTGGCGCCGGCCCAACTCGCACAAGAGCATCACATCGGGGTAGCAGAACTGATCGTGGGCGGCGAGGTAGAGCTTCATGTCCGCGCCGTAGACCCGGCAGGGGCGATGGCGGGTGGCATTGACTAACGCGGCACCGGTATTCATGGAGATCAGGGCGTGCCGCTCCGATCCCCCTGCCATGGCGAATACCTCGCCGGCCAGGTATTCGTAGCGCTGATCGTCGTGCTCTTCCAGACGGAAGTAATCGTCGTGGCTGAGGCGGCTGTGTACGGCGGGCTCCATAGGGCGCTTCCTCCGCTGCTGTGCATCGCTTTATAGCACAGGATCGCTACGGATTGGGGCAATCTGCCGCTGATTGTGGCGCATGGCCGCCCCCTCCGAGGCGAGCACCCTGAGATATCGGGCGCTGTTGGTGGCCAGAGGCTGGCCTCCTAGGTAAACGGCGATCAGCCCGAGGCCGGGATGCTGAGGTAGAAATCGAGTCTTCTCTCCGACAGGCATCGCTGAGCCGACCCAGGTCGCTGCGTCCGTCTTCGAAGGGATTGGATGTGCTGCCTCAACCCTCGTCCGAAAAATGGGTGATGCGGTAGCGTCGCGGTTGCCGGCTGACAAGGCTGATCTCGCCCGAGCGCAGCCCGAAGCTGCCCATTTTGAGGTCGCGAAAGTACAGCCGCAGGGTCTCGCCGATCACCGGAAAGGCGATCTCGCCCCAGGGAATTTCCGCCTCGGAGAACAGCCGAACCTCCAGGCTCTCCGGTCCGCTGCGAAATTGCAGATCCTGCAGACGGGCGCGGAACATCATGTACACCTGGTCGATGTGGGGCAGGTTGAACAGGACATAGAGCGGTCCCACCACCACCCGCGCATGGGCCTCCTCGAGGGTCTCGCGGGCCGCGCCTTGCTGCACTGTCTCGCCGAGCTCCATGAAGCCCGCTGGTAGCGTCCACAGGCCGTAGCAGGGCTCGATGGCACGCCGACACAAGAGGATCTTGTCCTCCCACTCCGGGAGGGTTCCGACCACCATCTTGGGGTTCTGGTAATGAACCGTCCCGCAAGACGGGCAGACGTGGCGGGGCCGATCGTCCCCCTCGGGAATCCGCTGCTCCACCGGCTGACCGCACTGACTACAAAAATTCATGGGGCACGACTCCCCTCGCCTGACTGCTCTGAAACCCGCGCGCAAACGTTGCGGCGCCGCAACGCAGGGCTTCCCCCGCCCGCTGGCCCAATCGGGCAAGCCGCTGCGCGCACTACCCTGGACGCAACGGCCACCGGCTCTGCTGGGTGGGCCACAATGATCGGCTGGGTCATTCTAACCCGCAGCCCCCGGGGCAGAGCCTTCGCCGAGCCGATGCACTGCATACCTGGGGGCACCGAACGCCAACCACTGTCACGTTGGCAGCTTCTGACTGGATTTCCGCTACAATGACGATCCCGGCGAGGTTCCGACGGGACTTCTCCGCCTACCAACCGCGATCCCTCCTGTGTCGGGCGGGGCGGTTGCGAACAA
>JAEHCY010000472.1 GCA_016880695.1 Chromatiaceae bacterium
CTCCGGGTAAGTGGAGATCCCCGAGACGGTTTATGAAACATCCGGGTTAGGGACTCAACGTGGGAGTGCGGATCTGCGGGACGGGATGCCGATCGCGAGCCGAATCGGTCTCGGGCGTGCGGCTTGGGGTGTCGGCGAGCTACAGTGAGGCTGCGGTTGGCGGGTCAATCGGTCAGAGCGTCGGGCCAAGCCGAGAGGATTTGAGTGAGAGATTGGCGCTCCCTAGGGGACTCGAACCCCTGTTACCGGCGTGAGAGGCCAGCGTCCTAGGCCACTAGACGAAGGGAGCGGACAGATCAGCGCGAAAACGGCTATTATACGCGCCCAAGTTGGGCGCTCAAGTACCCAAAGCATCCAATGCCGGGCCCGGCTTGCCAGACAAATCCCCAGCGGATCGAACAGTAACCAGATATCACATTGGACCTATCACCTGCGATTCAGACCCAGCGCGAACCACGCATCATCGCCCGGCCCGAGCACAACATCTCACGAGGGAACATCAGTGAGAATGCCCTGAAGGTGCTCTACGGGCTCAAACGCGGGGGTTTTCAGGCCTACCTGGTGGGCGGGGGGGTGCGTGACCTACTGCTCGGCCGGGAGCCGAAGGACTTCGACGTGGCGACCGATGCCCTGCCGGAGGAGGTGCGCGCGGTGTTCCGCAACTGCCGGCTCATTGGCCGTCGGTTTCGCCTGGCCCATGTGCATTTCGGCCGCGAGATCATCGAGGTGGCCACCTTCCGCGGCGCGGGCGCAGAGGAGGACGCCGGCGAGCGGTTGGTCACCAACGGTATGTTGGTGCGTGACAACATCTACGGCACCCTCGAGGAGGATGCCGTGCGCCGCGACTTCACGGTCAACGCCCTCTACTACAATATTGCCGATTTTTCGCTGGTCGATTACGTGGGCGGCAAAGCCGACCTGGAGCAGGGCATGCTCCGGTTGATCGGTGATCCCGAGCAGCGTTACCGCGAGGACCCGGTGCGGATGTTGCGGGCAGTGCGCTTCGCGGCGAAGCTGGGGTTCACCATCGAGCCCGCCACGGAGCAACCGCTGCGGCGGTTGGGTGAGCACCTGCGCAGCGTTCCGCCCGCACGCCTGTTCGAGGAGCTGCTCAAGCTTTTTCTGGGCGGTGCGGCGCTGGTGACCTTCGAGAAGCTCAGGCATTTCGATCTGTTCTCCCATCTGTTTGCGGATACGGAGGCGGCGCTCGCACGCCAGGAGGGGGATTTCCCGATCACCTTCGTCAGCCGGGGTTTGGCCAACACCGACGAGCGAATCGGCGAGGGCAAGCCCGTTACCCCCACTTTCCTCCTCGCGGTGCTGCTGTGGGAGCCGGTGCGGATGCGTTATCTGGAGTGGACGGCGGCAGGGAAGAGCAGCGCCGAGGCCATGCTATTCGCCGCCGGGGAGGTCATGGCAAGACAGCAGGCAGTGGTCGCCTTGCCCAAGCGTTTCTCCTTGCCCATGCGCGAGATTTGGCATCTGCAGCCCCGTTTCGAGCAGCGCAACGCCCGCCGGGCCGCGCGCCTGCTCACCCATCCACGGTTCCGCGCCGCCTACGACTTCTATCTGCTGCGCGCCCAGTCCGGTGAGGTGGATGCCGAGGGCGCCGACTGGTGGACGCAGTTTCAGGAAGCCGATCCCAATGAGCGCCACCACCTGCTGGAGGCGGCAAAGGGCCGCCGGCCGCGGCGGCGCCGTCGTCCGACCGGCGGCGAGATCCAGCCGGTTGATGTCCGGTGAAACCCTCTCCCCCGCCACGGACGCCTACGTGGCGCTCGGCAGCAACCTGGGTGATCC
>JAEHCY010000473.1 GCA_016880695.1 Chromatiaceae bacterium
AGTACAGCGGCCGACTTCGCGGCACAGGGGGATTGCGTCGCCATTGGTGGCCAAACTCGCGCTGAAGTTCAACGCCGCCGGGGTCGGCGTCTACCCCAGGTTCGTGCATGTCGATACCGGGCCGGTTAGGATGTGGATAACCTCAGCGGTACGTTTCTCCCCCTCACCCCCCTACCCTGCTCACCCCAGCGCCGGAGACTCCCATGCCCCCCTGGCCCTCGTCCGTCCGCTCGCTGGCCCGGCTCCTCGCCGGCGGGATCGCCCTGCTGCTCCTGTCGGGGTCCGGCGCGGCGAGAACCGAACTCGCGCTCCCCGACGCCCGCGACCGCATCCATCCGGTCTACGCCCGCCAGGGCCTGGTGGTCGCCCAGGAGGTCCTGGCCAGCCAGGTCGGGCGGGTCATTCTCCAGCAGGGCGGTAACGCGACCGACGCGGCGGTGGCGGTCGGCTTCGCGCTGGCCGTCACGCTGCCGCAGGCCGGCAATCTGGGCGGCGGCGGCTTTATGCTGGTCCACGACGCCGCGACCCGCCAGAACGAAGCGCTCGATTTTCGGGAAACCGCCCCCGCCGCCGCCGGCCGGGATTTTTATCTGAACGAGCGGGGCGAGGTGGACGAAACCCGCCTGCGCCACAGCCATCAGGCGGCCGGCGTGCCGGGCACGGTGGCCGGATTGGCTCTGGTCCACCAGCGTCACGGACGCCTGCCGTGGCGGCAACTGGTCGAACCGGCGATCCGTCTGGCCGAACCGGGCATCCCCGTCAGCCCCGAACTGGCGCGCTCGCTCCAGGAAGCCCGCGAGCGGATGGCGCCCTGGCCCGCCAGCAGGAAGGTGTTCTTCAAGGCCGACGGCGCCGCCTACCTGCCTGGCGAGACGCTGGTGCAACCGGATCTGGCCGAGTCGCTCAAACTCATCGCCGAGCAGGGTCTCTCGGCGTTCTACGAGGGGGACATCGCCCGTAAGCTGGTCGCTGACATGAAAGCCCACCAGGGGGCAATCACCTCGGACGACCTGAAGCATTACCGGGCGGTGGTCCGCGCGCCGGTGCGGGGGACATACCGGGGCTACGACATCCTGTCGATGCCGCCGCCCAGTTCCGGGGGCGTGCATCTGATCCAACTGCTCAACCTCCTGGAAACCTGGCCGCTGGGGGAACTGGGCGCCAACAGCGCCGCCACGATCCACCGCCTGGCCGAGGCGATGAAGCTGGCCTACGCCGACCGCAGCGAATATCTGGGCGATCCCGACTTCGTCAAGGTGCCGGTCGCCGGCCTGACCTCCAAAGCCTATGCCAAGGAACGGGCGGCGCGGATCGACTTGAACCGGGCGCGGCCGGCGGCGGACATCAAACCCGGCCAGCCGCCCCGTTACGAAAGCGAGCAGACCACCCATTATTCGGTGGCGGATCGGGACGGCAATGTGGTCGCCGTCACCTACACCCTGAATCTGGCGTATGGCTCAGGCATCGTCGCCGCCGGCACCGGTATCCTGCTCAACAACGAGATGGACGACTTCGCCGCCAAACCCGGCGTGCCGAACGCCTATGGGCTGACCGGTGGCGCCGCCAACGCGGTCGGCCCCGGCAAACGCCCGCTCAGTTCGATGACCCCGACCCTGGTCCTCAAGGACGACCGGCCGGTGCTGGTCACCGGCAGTCCCGGCGGCAGCCGCATCATCACCACGGTCTTGCAACTGGTGTCGAACGTGATCGACCATCGGATGAACCTGGCCGAGGCCACGGTGGCGCCGCGCGTGCATCACCAATGGTTGCCGGACGAGCTGCGGGTCGAGGAAGGGTTGAGCCCGGACACCGTGCGCCTGCTGGAGGGCCTGGGCCATCGGGTGGTGGTCCGGGAGGCGATGGGCGATGCCCAAAGCCTCCTCCGCGCGCCGGAAGGATGGTACGGCTTCTCCGATACCCGCCGGCCGGGCGGCTCGGCGGCGGGGCATTGAAGGCGGAGGCAATCGGCCGGCCCCTTGCGGAGCATCGCCTCCGAAAGCGTGCTCCAGAACAACGTCGATGTGGGACCGTTAACGCCAACAAGCACCACGGGTACAAGGTGCCGCAGAACCTGGCACGGGCCGATGGGGAGTGGCTCTCCCGACTCGTGTCGCGCCGTGAGCGACCCGAGGAGTCCGTGTGCGCGATCCAATGCTCTGCCGACGACGTCAAGGTCGTCGCGCAGCTCACAAAGGCCTGAGGCGCAGGATGTCAGCCCCCGCACCGGCAACGCATCACCCCTGGGCGGATGAGCATGCTTCGTGCCGCGCCGCTCTCGCACCGGCCTCTGCTTCGGGGGCCATCGCCTTTCCGCAGGAGGCGAAGCCGGCCCCGCCCGAGACCGTTGTCGGGCGCAGGGCGCGCAAGGGCGGACTTGTAGCCAGCGGGTACCGGTTGATCGGGTAGGCAGGAGCGCGGGCCTCCTGCCCGCTCGTTACGGGCGCTCGGAGACCGCCGGGGCAGTTGTCTCCAGGCTGTCCGCGAGGTCCTTGAGCGTCATCCCCTCCAGAGCGACCCTCACTGCATCCTCGATCCGGCGCTCCAGCGCGGCGATTCCGGGGTCCAGGAGTGCCCCCGCGCGGTCCTGTGCGCCTTCCTCGAAACAGCGTACCTGGTTCAGTAGGTCCGTGACCCGGATCATTTCCGGAGCGCGCGCGGGAAGGTAGCGCGGCGGCTCGTCCGCCGTGTGCGCCAGGAATTGACCCGCCTCGAGCACCTCCAGGATGCGCTGGATGGTGCTGTTCGGTATGCCGAGCGCCTGCGACAGTGCCTCGCTGCTCCAGGGGGGGTCGCCGCGGTAGTGCCTGCGCGCGATCTGTCCGCCGATCAGCAGGGCCAGGCGCTCCCTCAGGCGGGTGCTCAGCCGCGGCTCCCGGGTCCGTACCGCCAGATACTCGGGGTGTTGGTGGTAGAAGGCGATGCTCGCGCCGATGAGCAGGATCAGCCAGGCGATATAGATCCAGATCATGAACAGGATCAGAATCGCCAGGCCCGAGTAAATGGCCGTGTAGTGGGTGGACCCGGCCATGAAGGTCGCGAACATCCAGCCAAGGGTCTGCCAAAGGGCGCCCGCCACCAGCGCACCCACCATGGCCGAGCGAAAGCGCACGCGGGTGTTGGGCACGAACACGTAAACGAAGGCGAAGGCCAGCGTGATCAACAGGTAGGGCACCAGCTTGCCGGCGTACGCCACGAGCATACCCAGCGGCTCGACGGCCATCAGGCCCTGCACATAGGCGCTGCCACGGATGGACGCGGTCAGTCCGACCGCCGAGAAGAAGAGCACCGGGCCGACCATCAGCACGCTGAGGTACTGGCTGAAGCGTTGGGCGAAGGGGCGCGATCTTCCGACGCGCCAGGTGTAGTTGA
>JAEHCY010000056.1 GCA_016880695.1 Chromatiaceae bacterium
GAAATCGGTTGTGACCAGACCTCCGGTACCGAAGGCTGAGTCGAGAGTGCCGTTGCTGTCATAGCGGGCCAGGGCAAAATCGAAGTTCGCGCCCAGTCTACTTTCGCCCGCGGCCACGATCTTACCGTCGGACTGGATCGCCAACGCGTTCACCGTACAGGTGCAGGGTCCGACATCGGTGGTCACCGTCCCCCCACTACCGAAACCGGTATCCAGCGATCCGTCGGCATTGAAGCGAGCCAGAGCCCAATGGCCTCCGAGGCCTCCCACCAGGATCTTGCCGTCGGATTGGATTGCGACGGCCTTCCCGTGGTCTATGCCGGTGGTGATGCTCAACAACGCCTTACCGTCGAAGTCGAAGCTCGTGTCGAGATCACCCGGGTCGGCCCAGACGGGGGCGGCGACGCCGAGGGTAAGAAGAAGAGCGCTCGCGGAGGCGGCGAGCCTGCCGCTCGGTTGTTCATGCTTTCGATTGCGGGTCATCGGTGGTGCTCCTTTGGAGGGCTGGTGTGGTGGTTATTAGACGCTATGGGTGCCCGGCCCTCTCGGGCTCGCTGTGGCACCCAGGGCCAATCGCCTTTTTGCCCCCTCGCAAAGCATCCTGCGGGCGCCGCTCGGCGCGGGGGGGCTAGACAGCAATCTGGCCCTTGGGCAGTCGGCGGTGTGCCGGCGCTTGGCTCATCCCGCCCCCCGGCCGCGCGGTCGAGTTGATATCCTTCCCCGGTCGCAACTGGCGGTTACTTCGGCTGCCCTAGGCGCGAGTATAGTTGACAAAAATACTTTGTCTATCGCCGGCCGGGACTGCGAGCGTGCCGCGCGCGGAGCGGGGTTCATACCCCGTCACGCACGCCGGAAGCCCCCGGACCGCTGGGGGTGCGGGTGTTTGGCGCCTTCGTGACCGTGGGCGAGGCCATGCGGCATCTCGGGATGGGCTGAGCGGCTGGTATAATGCTCCGGCAAATCAGTCAGGCTGCGGTCGGCGTGGGGCCTTTCCGCTAACGGGTTTCGGTAACCAGGAGGGCAGGGATGGAGGATCGGCTCAAGAGGCGATTGATCGGCGCCACCGTTGTGGTGGCGCTCGTGGTGATCTTCCTGCCGATGTTGGTGGAGAAAGAAAAGATCGAACCGCCCCGGCTGAGCTCGGCCCAGATCCCGCCGAAGCCGCAGGTGGATGAGGCGTTGCGGTCGCGTCTCCTGCCAGACCCGGAGAAGCCCATCGCCCCAGTGCTACCGCCGAAGCCGTCGGAGGTGGGCGATTCGGGTCGCTGGCAGATGCCGGCGGAGGCACCGGCTGCGATTGCCCAGCCCGAGCCGAAACCCAGGGTCGAGCCGTCGTCAGCTCCCCCTTCCGAGCCAAAGCCGCCGCAGCCGGCGCCGCCGACATCGGTAGCTTCGGTGGCCCCGCCGGCGGTACCGCCAACCCCTTCCCCGGTTCCGAAGGGCCCCACAACGGCGCCGCCCGCTGGGACCTCGAGTTGGGTAGTGCAGGTGGCGGCCTATACCAGCTCGGCGAAGGCGGATTCACTGGCAAGCCGCCTCAATGCGAAGGGCTACCGGGCCTTCGTGGAGCCGACGGTGGTGAACGGCACGGAGTATTTCCGCGTCCGTATCGGCCCCGAGGGAGATCGTGGCCGCATGGCCCAGCTTGCCGAAAAGCTAGCCAAAGACCTCAAGGTGGACGCGCAGGTGAAGCGTTATCCCTGATGAGGGCGCGCCGAATCCTGGGGTAGTTCTGCTACCATTCCCCTCCCTCATCTCTATCATCGCGCCCGCTAGCGGGTGAGCACCAAGCGAGTCCCTCTGTCATGAACTGGGTCGATTACACGATTGTTGGGATCATCGGGCTATCGGCCCTGATCAGTCTCATCCGCGGTTTTGTCACCGAAGTCCTCTCATTGATCGTCTGGGTGGTGAGCTTCTGGGTGGCCTGGACCTTTTTCCGGGATGTGGCGGAGCCCCTGGCGCCCTGGATCCCGCTGCCCTCTGCCCGCCTTGGGGTGGCCTTCGTTCTGCTGTTCCTGGTTAGCCTGATCATCGGCGGATTCCTGAATTTTCTCGTCGGCCGGCTGGTGGATCGGACCGGCCTCACCGGGACGGACCGGCTTCTCGGTGCGATCTTCGGCCTGGCGAGGGGGGCGGTAGTGGTGGCCGCGCTGGTTTTCCTCGCGGGTCTCACGCCGCTGCCCAATGATCCCTGGTGGCGGGATTCGCAGCTTATCCGACACTTCCAGGAGCTGGCGTTCTGGTTGTTGAGCCTGTTGCCGCCCGACATCGCCTCGCACTTCAAGTATCCATGAAGCGGATTTCCATCGCGGCGCGGCGGGTGCCCCGTCTGGGAACAACCCATCCCCCAACGCCCGGTTCGCCGCGAGGCTCACCATGTGCGGCATAGTCGGCATCGTCGGCAGGCAACCGGTCAACCAGTCGCTTTACGACGCCCTGTTGGTGCTGCAGCACCGCGGGCAGGATGCGGCGGGAATCGTGACCTGCCATGACGAAAAGCTGCACCTGCGCAAAGACAATGGTCTGGTGCGCGACGTCTTCGGGGTGCGGCACATGATGCAGCTCCGCGGCAACACGGGAATCGGCCACGTGCGCTATCCCACCGCCGGCCAGTCGAGTTCCGCCGAGGCACAGCCCTTCTACGTCAATTCACCCTACGGGATTGCGCTGGCGCACAACGGCAATCTGATCAACGCCACGGATCTCAAGCGCGACCTCTTTCTCGAGGCCCTGCGTCACGTCAACACCGAGTCCGACTCCGAGATCCTGCTCAATGTCTTCGCCCATGAGCTGCAGATCCTCGGCAAGCTGCGCATCGATGAGCGCGACGTTTTTCGCGCGGTTGCCGGCGTTCACCGCCGCTGTCGCGGCGCCTATGCCGCCGTTGGTTTGATTCCGGGCTATGGCATCATCGGTTTCCGCGATCCCTGCGGCATTCGGCCCCTGGTCTACGGCAGGCGCGAGACCGACTTCGGTGTCGAGTATATGATCGCCTCGGAAAGTGTTGCCCTCGACACCCTGGGGTTCGACCTGGTACGCGACGTCTGCCCGGGCGAGGCGGTGGTGATCGACTGCGAAGGTAACCTTCACACCCAGCAGTGTGCCGAGCGTCCGGTCCTCTCGCCCTGCCTGTTCGAGTTCGTCTATTTCGCTCGACCCGACACCATCCTGGACAACATCTCGGTGCACAAGGCGCGCTCGCGCATGGGCCGGTTCCTGGCGGCCAAGCTCCAGCGCGAGTGGCCGGGACAGGATATCGACGTGGTTATCCCGATACCGGATACCAGCCGCACCGCGGCTCTGCAGCTCGCGAACAGCCTGGGACTGCCCTATTCGGAGGGGTTCATCAAGAACCGTTACATCGGACGCACCTTCATCATGCCAGGCCAGCAGGTGCGCAAGCGCTCGGTGCGCCACAAGCTCAACGCTATCGATCTCGAGTTCAGGCGCAAGAACGTCCTGCTCGTGGACGACTCCATCGTGCGTGGGACTACCTCGCAGCAGATCATTCAGATGGCCCGGGATGCGGGTGCCAACCGGGTCTATTTTGCCTCTGCCGCCCCCCCGGTACGCTTTCCGAACGTCTATGGCATCGATATGCCGGCGGCATCGGAGCTCGTGGCCCACCGCCGCACCGACGAGGAGGTATGCCAGCTTCTCGGTGCCGACCGGCTGATTTATCAAAGCCTGGACGATCTCATCGAGGCGGTGCAGAAGCGGGGCAAGAGCCAGGTGGACCGTTTCGATGCGGCGGTGTTCGACGGGGATTATGTGACCGGGGACGTCACCCCCGAGTACCTCCAGCGACTGGAGGCCCAGCGCAACGACTCGGCCAAGGAGCAGAGGGAAGGGTTCAACGAGACCGTGATCGATCTCTACAATAGCACCTGACCGTTCCGCCACCTGCCAAGGATGCCCCATGACCACCATTGATCCCGAGGAGCTCGATTTCGCCACCCTCGCCATCCGCACGGGTCATCGGCGCACCGACGAACAGGAGCATAGCGAGCCGATCTTTGCCACCTCGAGCTATGTCTTCCGCAGTGCAGCGGAGGCGGCGGCCCGGTTTGCGGGCGATGCTCCGGGCAATATCTATTCCCGCTTCACCAACCCCACGGTGCGCGCCTTCGAGGAGCGCCTGGCGGTGCTCGAAGGGGGCGAGTGCTGTGTGGCCACTGCCTCGGGAATGGCGGCGATTCTCACCACCTGCCTGGGCCTGTTGCAGAGCGGCGACCACATCCTGGCCTCCCGGAGCATCTTCGGTAGCACGACGATCTTATTCGACAAATACCTCAGCCGTTTCGGCATCAAGACCCGCTACGTGCCCCTCGCGGATCCTGAGGCATGGCGGCTAGCGATCCGGCCCGAAACGCGGATGCTGTTTCTCGAGACCCCCTCGAATCCCCTCACCGAGATGGCCGATATCCGCCAGCTGGCCGAGCTGGCCCACGCGCGGGGTTGTCTGTTGGTGGTCGACAACTGTTTTTGCACCCCGGCACTGCAACGTCCCTTGGCCCTGGGGGCGGATCTGGTCATCCATTCCGCCACCAAGTATCTGGACGGGCAGGGTCGCTGCGTCGGCGGCGCCGTGGTGGGGGACCGGCAGCGGGTGGGACAGGAGGTGTTCGGTGTCCTACGCACCGCGGGACCGACGATGAGTCCGTTCA
>JAEHCY010000474.1 GCA_016880695.1 Chromatiaceae bacterium
CCCGGAATACGGAGGTGAGATTGGTCTCGATGACGGCAGCCCAGTCCTCATCCTTCATCCGCAGCACCAAGGTGTCGCGGGTAATCGCGGCGTTGTTCACTAGAATGCTCGGCGCACCAAACTCTTCGCTCACGGCGGCCAGCACCCCATCGATCGAGGCCTGTAGGGTGACGTCCATCGCCATGCCGCGACCTTGGAGGCCCTGCGCTCGCAAGCGCTCGCTGATGCGAGCGGCTCCGGCTTCCGTTGTCGCCGTCCCCACCACCACCGCGCCCCGGCGGCCAAGCTCCTCGGCGATGGCCTGACCAATGCCACGGCTCGCGCCACTCACCAGTGCGATCTCACCCGTCAACATCCGCGATGGCCTCCAGCGCCACATCGAGACTCGTTGGATCCAATACCGCCAGACCCGAGACGCGGCCGTCAATCCGCTTGCCCAGTCCGGCCAACACCTTGCCGGGGCCCATTTCCAGCAGCAGGGTAAGCCCCCCCTCGGCCATGGTCCGGATGGTCTCCACCCAGCGCACAGGGCTGTAGAGCTGCCGCCGGAGCAGATCGCGAATCTGCTCGGGCTCCTGGGTCTGCGCTACCGTGACGTTGTGCAGAACCGCGATCGCCGGGGGTTTCAGGGGTGTGGCGGCCAGCTTACGGACAAAAAGGTCCGCCGCTGGCACCATCAGGCGGCAGTGAGAGGGTACGCTGACCGGCAGGGGGATGGCTCGCTTGGCACCGGCGGTCTTGGCCGCGGCGATGAGTCGCGCAACCGCCGGGGCCGCCCCTGCCACCACCACCTGGCCAGGGGCATTGAAATTGACCGCCTCGACCACCTGCCCTTGAGCGGCGGAAACACAGAGCTCGCGCACCTGCTCGTCGGCGAGACCCAGGATCGCCGCCATCGCGCCCTCGCCGCTGGGCACGGCCTGCTGCATCAGGCGAGCGCGCTCGACGACCAATGACACCGCGTCCTCAAAGTCCAGAGCACCGGACACAACCAGTGCCGAGAACTCGCCTAGGCTATGTCCGGCCAGGTACTGGGGCAAGGGACCGCCGCAGTCGGACCAGGCGCGATAGACCGAGACCCCGGCAACAAGCATCGCCGGCTGGGTATTGAGGGTGTCGTCGAGCCGCTCTTTGGGCCCCTCCTGGACCAGTCGCCAAAGATCGAAACCGAGCACACGGGAAGCCTCGGCGAAGGTGTCGCCGACGACCGGATGCCGGCGCGCCAGATCGGCGAGCATCCCCACGGACTGGGAGCCCTGACCCGGGAAAACCATGCCAAACAGGGCGGTCATTGCACTGTCCTCGGCCCGTTGCCGCGCCGCTGAAAAGCGACGACCTCACCGAACCCCTGGCTTTGCGCGTTCAATAGCGGAGTAACACCGAGCCCCAGGTGAATCCGCCGCCAAAGCCCTCCATCAGTACCGTCTCCCCGCGACGAATGCGTCCGTCGCGCACCGCCTCGTCGAACGCCAGGGGGATCGAGGCCGAGGAGGTGTTGCCGTGCTCGGCCACCGTGACCACCACGCGGTCCATGGGCAGCTTGAGCTTGCGCGCGGTGGCCTTGATGATGCGAATGTTGGCCTGATGGGGTACCAGCCAGTCCACGTCGGACTGATCCATCCCGTTGGCGGCGAGGGTCTCGTCGACGATCGACCCGAGGGTGGTCACCGCCATCTTGAACACCTCGTTGCCCCGCATTTCCATGAAGGCATTGTCGAATCCCTGGACGAGGCCACCGCGAACCTGGAGCAGATCCTTGTAGGCACCGTCGGCGTGAATATGGGTGGACAGCACCCCCGGCTCATCGCTTGCCTTGAGCACCACGGCGCCCGCGCCATCGCCGAACAGTACACAGGTGTTGCGATCCCGCCAGTCGATGATTCGCGACATGGTCTCCGCCCCGACCACCAGCACGCGGGAGGCATTGCCGGTGCGCACGAACTGGTCGGCCACCGATAGGGCGTAGACGAAGCCCGTGCATACGGCCTGGACGTCAAAAGCCGCGCATCCGTGGATGTCCAGCTGCTGTTGCAGAAGACAGGCAAGACTGGGGAATATCTGATCGGGTGTGGTGGTGGCCACCACGATGAGATCGATCTCGGCCGGCTCCATTTGCGCTGCTTTCAGTGCCCGCCGGGCGGCAATCTCCGCCAGATCGCTACAGGTTTGCCCCGGGGCGACGAGATGGCGCTTGCGAATACCGGTGCGCTCGCGAATCCACTGATCGGTTGTGTCGACCAGCGCCTCCAACTCGGCGTTGGTCATCACCCGTTCCGGCAAGTAGCCGCCGGTACCTGCGATCGATGAATACTTCACGGGGTCTCCGGTGAACTCTGAGCCGCGCGCACCTTGAGCTGAAGGGCCACCCGCTCGGCTATGCGTTGGGGCACGTTGGTGTGAATCTCCTTTTCGGCGATGCGGATGGCGTTCTCGAAGGCGAGCACGTCCGCACCCCCATGACTTTTGATCACGATGCCCCGCAGGCCCAGCAGACTCGCGCCGTTGTAGCGGCGCGGATCGAAGGTTCGGCGGAACCGCCGGATTACCGGCATGGCCGCCAGAGCGGACAGACGGGTCAACCAGTTGCGGCTGAATTGCTCCTTGAGCCGCTGGCTGACCAGCTTGGCAACCCCTTCACTGGTCTTCAACGCGACGTTGCCCACGAACCCATCGCACACCACCACGTCCACGTCGCCGAGAAAGATGTCGTCCCCCTCGACATAGCCCACGTAGTTCAGGGAGCTTCGCGAAAGGAGCTCATGCGCCTCCTTGACCTGCTCGTTCCCCTTGATCTCCTCCTGCCCGATATTGAGGAGCCCAACCGTCGGGGAAGGTAGCTCCTCCACTGCGGCAACCAGCTCACTGCCCATCACGGCGAACTGAAACAGGTGCTCCGCCGAGCAATCCACGTTGGCACCCAGGTCGAGAACATGGGTCTGAGCACGCAGCGAGGGAATAGCGGTGATGATCGCCGGGCGGTCCACCCGGTCGAGCATCTTGAGCACGAAACGCGCGGTCGCCATCAGTGCCCCGGTGTTGCCCGCGCTGACGCAAGCCTGGGCCTCGCCCGTTTGCACCAGATTGATGGCCACGCGCATCGAGGAGTCTTTTTTGTTGCGTAGCACCTTGGATGGCAGCTCGTCCATGCCAACCGTCTCGGTGGCGGGATGCACCCGCAGCCGCTCGCCCCATTCGGGCTTACTACGTCGCCTCAGCTCATCCTCCCGCCCGACCAGGATCAGCCTCACCTCGGGGCGGTGCCGTAGAAACCGCTCCGCGGCGGGCACAACCACCTCGGGTCCAAAATCACCACCCATCGCATCGAGGGCGATGGTCAGCGAACCTCCTGAGCGGATGCCGGGAGACACGGGGGTTCGCTAGGTATCCGCCCGCGCCGGGCGCGTCACACCAGGGATACCGCGCTAGGCGCTCTTGTCGATGGCCTTACGCCCCCGATAGAAGCCATCGCGAGTGACGTGATGCCGCAGGTGTGTTTCACCGGAGGTGGAGTCGATGGACAGTGTGGGCTTGCCCAGGGCGTCGTGGGAACGGCGCATGTCGCGCTTGGAACTGGTCTTTCGATTTTGTTGCACAGCCACGGCTAGATCTCCTTGCGATACTCAGTGTTTGGTTGGAATCTTGTACTCGGCCAGCGCCGAGAATGGATTGGTCCGCTTCTCATCGGCGGGGATCTGCGCCACCCCTTTGGCCGTCTCCCCTTCCTGCCGATAAGGGGGGGGCTGGCAAGTTCCCTGCGCATGCAGGGGGATGAGGGGTAGCGCGAGCAGCAGTTCCTCTTCGATGAGGTCCAGCGGCTGACACAGGCCCTGTTCCACCAGTAACGGCTCCAGCATCTCCTCGAGTTCCCGGGCCTCGCCGATACCCTGGACAGCCACCAACGATAGCTCGGCGGCGACAGGCACCGTCAGCGGGCCTAGGCACCGTTGGCATTCGACCACCAACTCCGCCCTGATGGAGCCGTGGATCAGGGCGCGTCGGTGCTCGTCCTGCTCGAACCGAATTTCGTAGGCCGCCTCGCCGCTGTCGGTCGCGAGCAGATCCCGTAACCGATGCAGTTCACGGAGCGGAACCGCGCCTTTGAGCACCAGTCCCCGCTCTGCCGAGCGCCAAGGATCTAGACTTTCTGGTAAGCGAGCAAACATAAACATAAAATACTAATGTTTACTGGCGTCCAATGTCAAAGGCACGCTGAAACGGGTTGGGATCAACTGCTCGCCGCCCGCCCAGTTGTAGCCCCCCCGAAACGTCGAACCCAGCCCACGCCAGGTCACCCACCCGATGCCCCCTGTGACGCTTGTGCTCGCATCCACCTCGCCCTTTCGGCGCCAGCTTCTGGAGCGGCTGGGGCTTCCATTTCTAATTGCAGCGCCCCAGACGGACGAGACTCCCCATCCCGGCGAAACGCCTGAAGCCCTGGTCGTGCGGCTCGCGGAGGTCAAAGCCCACGCCGTGGCTGAGGAGTATCCCGCGGCCCTCATCATCGGCTCGGACCAGGTAGCCTGCATCGACGGGACGATCCTTGGAAAACCGGGCGGGCGGGCGGGGGCCATCGCGCAACTGCAACGGGCCTCGGGCCGCAGCGTGCGGTTCTACACCGGTCTTTGCCTACTCAATACCGCTACCAGTCGGTCGCGAAGCGCCTGCGAGCGTTTCCAGGTGGATTTCCGTCCCTTGAGTGCGGCCCAGATCGAAGGCTACCTGGACCGCGAGCAGCCCTTCAACTGTGCGGGGAGCTTCAAGTCAGAAGGCCTCGGTATCGCCTTGTTCGAACGACTGCTGGGGGAAGATCCCAACGCGCTGGTTGGACTACCGCTGATTCGGTTGGTGAGCCTGCTTGCCGAAGAGGGTATTGACGTGCTCTGCGGGACATCGGCTTCGCCCTAACCGGCTCGAGGTTGCGAATCGATCCGCTGCGCGATCCGATCAAAAGGGTTCGTTTCTCGCCGCCCCTCGCCGATC
>JAEHCY010000475.1 GCA_016880695.1 Chromatiaceae bacterium
GGACCGGGTGCCGACCCTGGGGGAGCTCAATTCGCGGATCGTGCGGCAGGCGATTAGCGGCGAGGCGACGCCGCTGCGCGAACCCGCCGCGGTGCCCAGCCGCCCGCCAAATCTCTGTGCGGGCTGCCCGCACCGGAGCCTCTTCTTCGCGCTCAACAAGTGCCAGGTGACGGTGACGGGCGACATCGGATGCTACACGCTCTCCGCGCTCCCGCCGCTCAAGGGCATGGACACCTGCGTGTGCATGGGTGCCTCCATCGGCAACGCCCTGGGGATCGAGAAAGCGCTGGGCGCGACGGCTCGCGGCAAGGTGGTGGCGGTCATCGGCGATTCCACGTTTGTCCATTCGGGGATCACCGGGCTCATCAATGTTGTGTACAACCGGGGCTTTTCCACGGTGCTGATCTTGGACAACGGAACGACCGCGATGACCGGCGCCCAGGATCACCCCGGGACGGGAAAGACCCTGCAGGGTGAGTCCGTGCACCGGCTGGACCTGGCGGCGCTCTGCCGGGCCATCGGGGTGGAGCATGTGTACACGGTGAATCCGCACGATCAGGCCGAGACCGAGGCGGTCCTCCGCCGCGAATTAGATCGCGAGGCGCCTTCGGTGATCATTGCGCAGGCCGCCTGCGTATTGCTTCCGGAACATCGTGCCGAGAAGCGTCCCAGCTATGAGGTCATCGCCGAGCTCTGCAACGGCTGCAAGGCGTGCGGCAAGCTGGGGTGCCCCGCCATCGAGTGGCTGCCCCTGACGCCGGAGGAGGCGGTCGCCGCGGGCAAGAAGCCGACGCAGAAGGGGATCGTCCGAATCAACCGGCTCATGTGCGATGGGTGCGACCTCTGCCCGTCGGTGTGCAAGATGCGCGCGATGGTGGAGTCTGCGTCATGAGCGCCGCCCGCGGCAACATCTTTTTGGCCGGCGTGGGCGGGCAGGGGATTCTGCTGGCCTCGGAGATTCTCGGCGAAGCCTTCCTCCGCGGCGGCTATGACGTGAAGAAGAGCGAGGTGCACGGGATGGCCCAGCGGGGCGGCGCGGTGACGACCCACTTGCGCTTCGGGCCCAAGGTCTTTTCCCCGCTGATCGAACCGGGCACCGCCGATCTGCTCATCGCCTTCGAGAAGATGGAGGCGCTGCGGTTCATCCATTATCTCGCGCCGGACGGCGTCGCTGTGGTGAATTCCCAAGAGATTCCCCCGGCGCCGGTGAGCTCCGGCCAGGAGCGGTACCCGGAGCGGATCGAGGAGCGGTTGCGCGACGTCACGCCGCGCGTCCACTTGCTGGACGCACTGGCGGCGGCGCTGGCGCTCCACGAGGTCCGGGCGGTGAACCTGGTGATGACCGGGGCCGCCTCGCACTTCTTGCCGCTGCCGGTAGCGGCGTACCTGGAGGCGCTGAAGAGCCGCTTGCCGGCGCCAGTGGTGGAGGCGAACGCTCAGGCGTTCCGCGCCGGCCGCGCCCTGGTGCACCCACCCGACGAGCGCGGGTGAGGCCGACGCCGAGGTCGCGGATTGGGGGCACCTACCTAGCCCGCATGATTCGCGAACACAGCTCGCGA
>JAEHCY010000476.1 GCA_016880695.1 Chromatiaceae bacterium
ATCCAGAGGCTGTTGGCCGCTGCTGCCCAGGGATCGAGTCGCTGATCGGCGCCGGGGCCTACGGGCGTTGGGTTCCTCGAGACCCAGAACCCACCCGCTATCGGAATTGCTGGGCGGTCAGGTTCTGAAGGAGGGAGAGTGGGGCACCCCGAGCGCGGGTGCAACAGCAGGGTGCGGATTCGGGGGGCGGTGGTTTATCCCTTGATCGGCTCGAGCACCGCGTCGAGGTTGAGGGCATCGCAGTAGTCCATGAACTCCTCGCGCAGGGCCGCGATGTGCAGATCCGAGGGAATGCCCACGGTCATGTGCACCGAGAACATGGAGGTGCCGGTATGGGGGGCGGCGTAGGAGGCGGTGCTCATATCCTCGATGTTGATCTTGCGCTCGGCGAAGAATCCCGCGAGGTTGTGTACGATGCCCGGATGGTCCATGGAGACCACGTCCACCGCGTAGGGCAGCAGGTTGCCCTGGGAGCGGCGCGGTCCGGTGCGCTTGGCGATGATGGTCATGCCGAGCTGATGACCGAGCTCGGGCAGGGCATGCTCGACCTTGGCTAGGGTGTTCCACTTGCCTTCCACCAGGAGGATCGCGGCGAACTCCCCGCCGAGCACCGTCATGCGGCTGTCCTCGATGTTGCAGGTGTGCTCGAGGATCAGTTTGGAGAGGCGGTTGACGATGCCGGGCTTATCCTCGCCGAGGGCGGAGATCACGAGATAGGTCTTCTGCGGAGTCATTGCCAAAGCGTACCCACTCAAGGTCTATCCTTGACAATCAGTGTATCACGCTGGGGTTTTGTCGCAGAGGCCGCGCCGCGCTCGGGCATCTGGGCGCTCGTTGACTGACCCGGTGCGACAGCCGTCGGACATCCGCTCAGTCCAGCATCACGGCGCGCAGACGGGCGGCCGCGTCCTCCGGACTCAGAGTGCTCACGAACAGCCCCGAGCCGAGCTCAAAACCGGTGGGAATGCTGGTGCGCGGGCAGATCTCCAGGTGCCAGTGGAAACTGGTGGCGTGGTCCCAGAAGGCATTGCTACGGGGCTGGGAATGGAGGAAGTAGTTGTATTGGGCGCCGCCGATGACCCAGTCGAGACGGGCCATGGTGCGTTTGAGCACGGCGGCGAAGTCGGCGAGCGCCTCGCTCGGGGTTTGCAAGAAGTCGGCCTGATGCTCGAGGGGCAGAATGTGCACCTCCCACTCGAAGCGGCTGGCAAAGGGTTTGATGGCGACGAACCGCTCTCCCCGTTCCACCAGGTACTGCCCCACGTCGATGCGCCGGCGCACCGCACCGGACTGACGGTCGTAGATGGTCGCCTCAAAGGTGAGCGCCTCATCGATCAGGGAGCAGAACACACACTGGCTGTGCCTGAGGAAATAGGCCCGGCTGTGGTGGAGCTCGTTGTGTAGGTTCTCCGGTACCACTGGCATAGCGATGAGCTGACTGTGGGTATGGGCGATGCTGGCACCGGCCGCCCGGCCAAAATTCTTGAACAGCAGGACGTAGCTGAGCCGGGGGTCGGCGGCATAGAGCTCTCCCATGCGCGTTTGCACCAGCCTGAAGAGCTGGGCCAGGTGACCCGGACTCATCTCATGCACCGAGATACCGTGGTGGGGGTGGTCGATCACCACCTCGTGCCGGCCATAACCGTCGATCACCTGCTGTAGCCCGAAGGCAAGGTTCGACTGCGGGCGGTCGTCCCCCAGCACGGGGTAGAGGTTTTCGACGATACGGATGTCCCAGGGCCCGACCTCCGGGTAGGTGCGCAGGCTCGGGGGGGTGCGTGCCTCGTTACCGCGGCAGAAGGGGCAGGTGTCGACCTGGTTGCGGGTGTCGCGTGCGACCCGCTCCTCCGCCTCCCGCGGTCGCATGCCCCGCGCGGTGGCCACCAGCACCGATTCGGTGGGCACGATCGGATTGATGCGGATCTCCCGGATCGGTGGGGGTGCGTCGGTCATTGGGGTCTCCTGTGGGCCGAGAGGGGCAGATGGGATTCGGTACTGTCGCACGCTGGCGCAAACCGGCCTTGTCAGCCCGGATAACCGAAAGATAATATGCTCAATTTTTCGGATGCGAGATCCCGGAGAATAGCACCATGTTTCGCGGCAGCATCGTGGCCCTGATTACCCCCATGCATGAAGATGGCGGCATCGACGAGGGCGCACTGCGGCGCCTGGTCGATTTCCATGTCGAGCAGGGCACCGACGGCATCGTCGCGGTGGGCACCACCGGGGAGTCGGCAACCCTCGATGAGCCCGAGCATTGCGAGGTGATTCGGCAGGTGGTCGAGTACGCCGCCGGGCGCGTTGCGGTGATTGCGGGGACGGGGGCCAACTCCACCCGCGAGGCCATCAGCCTGACCCGCTGCGCTCAGGAAGCCGGGGCTGACGCTGCGCTACTGGTCACGCCCTACTACAACAAGCCGACCCAGGAGGGGCTTTATCTGCACCACCGGGCGGTGGC
>JAEHCY010000477.1 GCA_016880695.1 Chromatiaceae bacterium
GCGATGCCCAGGGCGATGCCGTGGTGATGTCGCTTGACCACTACAACCGCAAAATGGGAACCCTACACCTGCTGTCGACCCCGGCCAATGCCGCGGCGCTGGCACGGGCGATCCGGCAAGATAAGGCTGGACAATCCCAGGCGCGCGACCCCTTTGCCGGTGTGGGCAAACCAGAGCCTTTGCGGGGAAGCCTATCTGGCTATTGGTCGCGACGGATCGACGATACCCATCGTTTGGTCTATCGGGCCACGGACGACGAACGGGTCATCATCGCCTGCCGTTTTCACTACGACGGGTGAATCGGCTCGAAGGTGCGGGCGTGGCAAGTCTGTACGGCGAGGCGCAGATCGCGCGGCCAGGGTAAACCAACCGCACACATAAGAAACCCTGTCGCAACCGCCATGCGCGCAATTCTTCAGTGCTTGAGGGTGTTTCGTGCCTGCTCCAGCGCCCGATTGGCGGCTGGGCCGAGGTTCTGATTGAGCAGTCGCTCCACCACGGCGAGACGGGCTCTCCGCTCCTCGGGGGACAGGCTCTGAACGTCCGTGATGTAAAGGGTGGCGGAGTTCCCTAGGCCACCGCCAACGCTCATGTTGCGGTATGGATTGCGGGTTAACTCCGCGGGCAATGCACCGACGTCTGGCTTGAGCAGCCCGAGCTCGTAGTTGCCCGTCAGCGCCTGAGCGATCTTGGGCCAAAGATGGTCGGGCGGCGTGATTTTGTTGGCACCCAATCCGTCCACGAGGGCCTGGCCCGCTTGCGGGTAGCGGGCTGCAGACTGTGCCAGGAGCTGGGTGGCGACCTGTTGTAGCGAGGAGTCGCCCGCCTGCTGCCACACGCGGACCAGCCCCGGGATTCCCGTTCCCTCCGGCGCCTCGGCCAGGGCTACCGCACGATAGAGGGGCCAGGAAGCGCCGGATTTCTCCAATTGGGCGATCGTCTCTGCATCGCCGTACTCCGCCAGCAGGTGGAACAGCGGTGCGGTATCGGCCCCCCCCAGCTCGCCCCGGGATATCCGCGCGAGGACGTCGTAGGTGGCATCGAGCGCCAACTTGCGGTACTCCCCGGGCTGCTGGTCGTCGAGCAGCCGGGCGATGGCCTGTATCTCCTGGGGGCTGCCCGTGCTCTGGAGCTCGTCGATTAGGACCTCCGTGCCATCAACACCGCCCATGGCACTGAGCACCTCCAGCATTGCCAGGCGCAGGCTCTTGGAGTCCAGCAAGCGCCCATCCGCACTGACGAGCTCGAATGCCAGATCCTCCCCGCTCGCGAGAAACTCCCGCATCGCCGGGACGGCACCCGGCCCGAGGGCGCTGAGCTGCCGCAGGATGCGCCGAATGGCCAGATCGTTCTCCTTCGGTGCGCTGGCGTAGGTCTGTTTAATGTCCAAGAGCTGACCGAGCAGCGTTTCCGGGCGTTGCGGGGTGGTGGGGCCGCCGTTCGAAAGACGTGGGGGCTCGGCCACGGAGGTGAGACGCTGACCTTCACTAGCCGGAGCATTCGGCAGTGTGGGCGCTATGCCTTGAGCCGGACCGCCGGCGCGAACCGCACCAACTTCGCCAGTGCCACGCTTTTCCGGCGCGCTTGAGGTGGCCCCGGCCGCCGGCGCGCGCGTCTCCGCCTGGGGGGCTTGGGCCAGCGGCGTGGGCTCAGGGAAGATCATCCGTCCCACCCCATAGACGACCAGGCCCGCCAGGACCACCACCCCCAGCAATTGCAGAGCCGAGGCGGCACCTCGGCAGCGGCGGGCGCCTCTCGGCTGTGGGGCGGGGCTCTGAAGTGCATTCATGTCGTAATCTCCTGTAGCGGTTGCTGGGAGCTCGGTTTCTGCAGCCAGCCACCCATCCGGTCGCTGGGCGACGCCGGTGCCAGCTCGATCCCAGTCAAGTTCATCACTTCGGTGCGCTTCATCGAACCTCGGGCTGCAACTGAAGCAGGATCTCCCCCGACCGGCCCCCCACATTGTGGTCCACCTGGCCGGGCCGGTAACCGGGTACGTTGACGGTGACCCTATGGGGCCCGACCCCCAGCCGCGCAAAGCGGAAATAGCCATCGGCATCCGCTGCCGTGCGGCGCATCGCGCTGCTGCTCACGCGGCCCTGGGTGTGCGACCAGGTGAGGTAGACCTCGGGGGCGGCGAGTGGGAACCCGGCCTCGTCGAGCACCCGGCCGCGGACCTCGTAGGACCCCCAATCGAGCACGATCGGCACCTCTTGGGTATCGGGCCCCAGGACCAGGTTGGTGATGCGGAAGAAGGGAAAGGCGTGGGTCTGAAACACCAGCGCGCCGAAGGGAACGTCGGCCACCGCGAACTCGCCCCGTTCGTTTCCGGTCACCGTTAGGGTACGGCCGGCCGCCGAGGTGCTATGCAGCATCAGGGTGAAGCTGGGCACCGGACTGCCGTAAACGTCGGTCATGCGCCCGACCAGGTCACCGCTCTGCATGGGCTCCAGCAGTATCGGGAGCTCGGTGGGGGCGGTGACGCGCACCTCCCGCCGGGTGAAATCCTCATAGGGCCCGCGCGGGCGTACCGAGACCAGATAGTCCGGCGCGATCGACACCTCCGCGATGCGAAAGCCCCCGTCCTGGCCGCTCACGGCCTCGAAGCGCTGCATCAGGCTCGGCGAGTATAGAATCACCGTCTCCCCCGCGACGGGCTCACCGCTGGTGCTCTGCAGGCGACCCAGCACTCTGGTGGTTCGGGTGATCGGCTCAAGGGTGAGGCTCAGCGCCACGCTGCCGGTGGGCTCCCAACTCGCCTCATCGAGCCGCCGCGTCTGAGGCACGTGCTGGGCGTGCTCGAAGCGGACATCGAAATGGCTCACGTTCTCGCGGAGGTTGACCACGACCTCATAGTTCCCCGCCGCGTCGGTGGGTACCGAGACGGCGGGGGAGAGGTTCGGGGTCACCCGCGCCCCTTCGAGCGGCTCTCCCCCACGGCTGGTGAGCCGGCCGTATACCTGGACGGTTTTCTCCCAGTGCAACATCAGATCGGCGTCCTCCGTGCCGGTTCGTGCGGTGAGCTCGGCCCGCGCGTAACCCGATGCCTCCGCGGAGACGCGGTACTGGCCGTCTGCGAGGCCGCTGAAGGCGTACTCACCGTTCGCACCGGTGGAGGCGGAGCCCTCCGCCCGACCCGGGGGGGTCAACGGGTCGACGAGGCGCTCGACGCGCGCCTGCACCGCGATTCCCACCAGCGGGTTGCCGTCGCCATCGAGCACCCGGCCCGAGAGGCAGGGAGCTCGACGCGGATTGTTGGGGTCATTTGCGGTCCCGTTGGCCCGCTGTCCTTTTTCGCCGGGCTCGTTGCCGCTTTTTGCGAGGGGTTTCGAGGGGAAGGGTGTCTCGCTCGGCGAGGCGCCGTTCTGGCTGCTGATATGGGCCCTTGAGAGACCAGGGCTGGATCGTTCCAGTGCTCCGCGCTGTGCCTCGGGGCCGGTGGCAGGGCCGTTGGCTGCCGATCCGCCTGGGCGGACCCCGGCGCGATAGATGGCGGATTCTTTAGCTCCGGAATGGGTTGCCGATGAATCCGGCTTACGGGGCGATCCGAGCGGATCAATGAGATGCCAGGCGCCCAGCACACCAATGAGCGCAAGGATCCACCCCAAGCCCCAACGCGTTGTCGTCCCGTTCATGGCAGGGGGTCTCTACGGGGTCCGACTTGAACGATGAATCCGAGTGCCAGTGCCGCCCTGCATCGGTCTCTCCGTCGCTCCTCATTAAAGTGTGACAGGTCCTGCCCACGGGGTAATGGGCGCTTCGGCGGCGATCTCAAGGAGGACCCCGTTGGTGTTGGGGCTCCAACCGAGTCGTCCCGGTCGAGCCCCCTAGACGAGGCGGCGGGCCTAGGCCCGCCGGTTTCTCCTTGATGTGGGCCTCCTTCCCAGGAGGCATGGCGGTTTTACTTCTTCGGTTTCACGGGGATGCTGGTTGTGCTCCCAGGCACGTAGGTGTTACCGAAATAGGTCGACCAGGAGTAGATGCTCGTCGGCTTCCCGGACACCAACTGGCCAACCAGATTTTGCGGCGAGTACTTGATGCCGATGATGTACTCCTGTCCCGGCACTGCCCCGGTAAAGGTCACGGTGTACGGGTTCCCGCCCGCGGTTACGGAGACACCGGATGCCTTTCCGCAGCTCATGTTATAGAGGATGGCCTGGCCGAGGTCCTGGATCAGCATCGGCTTCCAATTCTTCGTGTTCGTCTCCTGGACGCTGATGGAGCCCGATGCAGGCGCCGTGATGGTGTTGTAGTAGAAGATCACGCCCGGCGAGAGGCTGATGATCTTGTTAGCCTTCTGCTGATAGGTGAAGGCCGAGTACATCGGCGGCCAGTTCCGCGCATGAGCTGGTGCGCCAGTCGCTCGAACGCTGGTTTTCGGAAGACGGCTACCAGGTGCGAACGGCGGCGGATGCGGCCCAGGCCCTGCGCGAGTTGCAGGTGGGTCAGTTCGATCTGGCCCTGGTGGAC
>JAEHCY010000478.1 GCA_016880695.1 Chromatiaceae bacterium
CAACGAAGACGCCAGCCGCATCCGCAAAGGCAACGCCCCGGCGATCATGACCTCGCTGCGCCACCTCTGCATCAACCGCTTCGCGCAGGAACCCTCGTCCCTGGGTCTCGCCAAGAAATGCCGCAGGGCAGCCTGGAACGACGACTACCGCGCTAAGGTCGTGTTCGGGTGACGATTGATGCGCGCTCGCCCTGATGCCCTCCACCGATCGCGTGTACCCGCAGCAACCCATCTGATAACATTTAATACTTTGACTCGCTTTGACTCGCCGCCGTATTTCCGTGTCCTAAATGGCTGAATTTGCCAAAGAGATCCTGCCGGTCAATCTCGAAGACGAGATGCGGCGCTCCTACCTCGATTACGCCATGAGCGTGATCGTGGGTCGCGCCCTGCCCGATGTGCGCGACGGCCTCAAGCCGGTGCACCGCCGGGCGCTCTACGCGATGTCCGAGCTGGGCAACGACTGGAACAAGCCCTACAAGAAGTCCGCCCGCATCGTCGGCGATGTCATCGGTAAGTACCACCCGCACGGCGATACCGCGGTCTACGACACCATCGTGCGCATGGCGCAGCCTTTCTCTCTGCGCTACCTGCTGGTGGACGGCCAGGGCAACTTCGGCTCGGTGGATGGCGACGCCGCGGCGGCCATGCGCTACACCGAGGTGCGCATGGCGCGCATCGCCCACACCCTGCTCGATGATCTCGACAAGGAGACGGTCGATTTCGTCCCCAACTACGACAACAGCGAGCGGGAGCCGACGGTGCTGCCGGCGCGGTTTCCCAATCTCCTGGTCAACGGGTCCGCCGGGATCGCGGTGGGGATGGCCACCAACATCCCACCCCACAACCTGCGAGAGGTCATCGCCGCCTGCCTGGAGCTGATCGATAACCCCGGGGCAGACATCGCCGAGATCATGGCTCTTATACCCGGGCCCGACTTCCCCACCGCTGCCCTGATCAACGGCACCCGGGGAATACATGAGGCCTATCAAACGGGTCGGGGACGCATCTACCTCCGTGCCCGCGCGAACATCGAAACCGACGCCAACACGGGCCGGCAGACCATCATCGTCAGCGAGATCCCCTATCAGGTGAACAAGGCGCGGATGCTCGAGCGCATCGCCGAGCTGGTGAAGGAGCGCAAGATAGAGGGGATCAGCGAGCTGCGCGACGAGTCCGACAAGGACGGCCTGCGGGTGGTGATCGAGCTGCGACGGGGGGAGCTCGGTGAGGTGGTGCTGAACAACCTCTATCAGCACACCCAGATGCAGAGCGTGTTCGGCATCAACATGGTCGCCCTGGTGGACGGCCAGCCGCGGTTACTGAACCTCAAGCAGATGCTGGAGTATTTCCTGCGTCATCGGCGCGAGGTGGTCACCCGGCGCACCGTCTTCGAACTGCGCAAGGCGCGCGATCGGGCTCACATCCTCGAGGGGTTGGCGGTGGCGCTGGCCAATATCGATGAGGTCATTGCGTTGATCAAGGCCTCATCCAACCCCGCCGAGGCGAAACAGCGCCTCATCGACCGAACCTGGGCCCCCGGCGCGGTGGAGATGATGGTGGCGCGATCAGGGGCCGCCCAAACCCGCCCCGAGGGACTCGACCCGGTGCTTGGTCTGACACCCGACGGCTATCGCTTGAGCGAGACCCAGGCCCAGGCCATCCTCGATCTGCGGCTGCACCGGCTGACGGGCCTCGAGCAGGACAAGATCATCAAGGAGTTCGAGGAGATCCTGGCCAGGATCGGAGAGCTGCTGGAGATCCTCTCCAATCCCGACCGGTTGATGGATGTCATCCGCGAGGAGTTGGTACAGATCCGTGACCAGTACGCAGATGGGCGCCGCACCGAGATCCTGGAGGACCACCTGGACCTCTCGAGGGCGGACCTGATCACCCCCGAAGAGGTCGTCGTCACCCTGTCCCACGCCGGTTACGCCAAGTCCCAACCCATCGACCAGTACCAGGCGCAGCGCCGGGGCGGTAAGGGGAAAATTGCCACCACCACCCGGGACGAGGACTTCGTCGAGAACCTTTTCGTCGCCAACACCCATGACACCATCCTCTGCTTCTCCAGCCGGGGCAAGGTGTACTGGCTCAAGGTCTACGACTTGCCCCAGGCGGGGCGCAGTGCCCGCGGTCGGCCCATGGTGAACCTGTTCCCGCTGGAGGAGGGGGAGCGCATCAATGCGATCCTGCCGGTGCACGAGTATGTCGAGGACAACTTCGTGTTTATGGCCACCAGTCTCGGCACGGTCAAGAAGACCCCCCTCACCGACTTCTCCCGGCCCTTGTCGCGGGGGATCATCGCGGTGGATCTGCACGACGATGAGCAACTGGTGGGGGTCGCGATTACCGACGGCCAGCGCGATGTCATGCTGTTCACCTCGGCGGGTAAGGCGGTGCGGTTCAACGAGAGCCAGGTGCGGCCGATGGGGCGCGTGGCCCACGGGGTGCGGGGTGTGACCCTCGAGGAAGGGCAGCGGGTGATCTCGCTGGTGATCGTGGAGTCGGGAACCCTGCTCACGGTGACCGAGAACGGCTATGGCAAGCGCACCCCGGTGGCGGAGTTCCCCACCAAGGGCCGCGGTGGCAAGGGTATGATCTCGATCACCACCTCGGAGCGCAACGGAAACCAGGTGGGAGCGGTATTGGTCCAGGAGGACGATGAGATCATGCTCATCACCGACGGCGGTACCCTGGTGCGCACGCCCGTGGGCGGCGTTTCGGTGCTGGGGCGCAATACCCAGGGCGTCAAGATGATCAGCCTGGGGGGTGGCGAACGGCTCGTTGGCATCGAGCGCATCGTAGCCCTCGGCGATGAAGAAGACCCGGCAGCAACAGAAACCTAGTGGAGGATCATGACCATGGCTCGAGTTTTCAATTTCAGTGCGGGACCGGCAATGCTTCCGGAGGCTGTGCTGCGTCAAGCCCGCGAAGAGATGCTGGACTGGCGCGGCAGCGGTATGTCGGTGATGGAGATGAGCCACCGGGGCAAGGAGTTCATGTCCATCGCCCAGGAGGCGGAGGCCGATCTGCGCTCGTTGCTGGGTATTGGGGACGACTATAAGGTGCTGTTTCTGCAGGGTGGCGCCTCGACCCAGTTCGCCATGGTTCCGCTCAACCTCGCCGGCCGCACCGGCAAGGCCGACTATCTCAACACCGGCTCCTGGTCGAAGAAGGCCATCGGCGAGGCCAAGCGCTTCTGCACGGTGAACGTGGCCGCCAGCACCCAGGACACCAAGTACACCCGCGCTCCCGCCCAGGCAGAGCTCAACCTGGATCCCGGTGCGGCCTACCTGCACTACACCCCCAACGAGACCATCGAGGGTGTGGAGTTCCCCTACATTCCCGACACCGGCGATATTCCCCTGGTGGCGGATATGTCCTCCACCATCCTCTCGCGCCCGATCGATGTGAGCCGCTATGGCCTGATCTATGCCGGTGCGCAGAAGAACGTGGGGCCGGCGGGGCTGACCCTGGTCATGGTGCGGGCGGACCTGGTGGGGCAGGCGATGGCCCAGACCCCCGCCATGCTCGACTACGCCGTCCACGCCGAGAATGGCTCCATGTACAATACCCCGCCCACCTACGCCTGGTATCTGGCGGGCCTGGTGTTCAAGTGGCTGAAGGACCTTGGTGGGCTCGAGGCCATGGCGGCGGTGAATCAGCGCAAGGCAGATAGGCTCTATGCGGCCATCGACGGTTCGGGGTTCTTCCGCAACCCGGTCGATCCGGCCTGCCGTTCCTGGATGAACGTGCCCTTCACCCTGGGCAACCCGGAGCTGGATGCCACCTTCCTGTCCGAGGCCAAGAAGGTGGGTCTGGTCACCCTGCAGGGTCACCGCTCCGTCGGTGGCATGCGCGCAAGTATCTATAACGCGATGCCCGAGGAGGGGGTGCGTACCCTCATCGATTTCATGCAGGATTTCGAGCGGCGCTACGGTTAAGGCAGGCGAGGAGGGAGGCTAATGAGCATGTATAAGATTCAGACGCTCAACAACATCTCCGTGGTGGGTCTCGAGCGGCTCCCGCGCGAGCGCTACGAGGTTGCATCGGAGATGACACACCCCGACGCCGTTCTGGTGCGCTCCGCGGATATGCACAACTTGGAGATTCCCGATACGGTCAAGGCCATCGGGCGCGCCGGCGCCGGTGTGAACAACATTCCCGTCGCGCGCATGACCGATCGCGGGGTGCCCGTGTTCAACGCCCCCGGGGCCAATGCCAACGCGGTCAAGGAGTTGGTGCTGGCGGGGATGCTGATGGCCGCGCGCAACATCGGCCAGGCTTGGCTGTTCGCCCGCGAGGTCCAGGGGGACGACCCCAGCATTCACAAAGCGGTGGAGGCGGGCAAGAAGCGGTTCGTGGGGTTCGAGCTCCCGGGCCGCACCCTAGGTGTAGTGGGCCTCGGGGCCATCGGTGTGCAGGTGGCCAACGCCGCGCGGGGCCTCGGAATGCGGGTCTATGGTTATGACCCGACTATCACGGTGCAGCGGGCATGGCAGCTCGAGTCGGCGGTGCAGCCGGCACTGAGCGTGGACGATCTGTTGTCGCGCTCGGACTTTGTGACCTTTCACGTGCCGCTCACCGACGAGACGCGCAACATGATCAACGCGGGCCGTCTTCGCCTGATGAAGCGGGGAGCGGTGATCCTGAACTTTGCCCGGCCGGGTATCATCGACGACGAGGCCGTCTGCGCCGCCCTCGACAGCGGTCAGCTCTACGCCTACATCTGCGACTTCCCCACCAACCGGATCAAGCAGCACCCCCGGGTGGTCACCCTGCCGCACATCGGTGCATCCACCGCGGAAGCCGAGGACAACTGCGCCGTCATGGTGGCGGAGCAGGTGCGTGCCTATCTGGAAGACGGCAACGTGACCAACTCGGTGAACTTCCCCGAGATCAACCTGCCGCGCAACGGCGGCTACCGGATCGCCGTGGTGAACCGCAACGTGCCGAACATGGTGGGGCAGATCTCCACCGACCTTGCCAAGGTCGAGCTCAACATCCTCGACATGCTCAACCGCTCCCGAGCCGATGTGGCGATGACCCTGATCGATGTGGATCGTCAGCCGCCCGCGAGTACGGTGGAGCAGCTCCGCGCCATCGAAGGGGTGCTCTCGGTGCGCTGCCTCGGTTGCCAGAAGTCGGGGTGAGAACAGTCCGTCGGGGCGGCCGGCGATGAGCGATGACCACAACCTAAGCCAGGCGCGGGAGCGGATCGACGCGATCGACGAGCAGTTGCTCGGGCTCATCTCCGAGCGTGCGGCCTGCGCGCGGCAGATTGCGAGCCTCAAGATCGCGGCAGGCTCCGAGGATACGGACTTCTATCGCCCGGAGCGTGAGGCGGCGATTCTGCGCCGGGTCAAACAGGCCAATCCAGGTCCCCTGGAAGAGGAGGAGGTGATCCGGCTGTTCCGGGAGATCATGTCCGCCTGTCTGGCGCTGGAGCAGCGACTGCAGGTCGCCTTTCTGGGGCCGGAGGGCACCTTCACCCAGACGGCGGCCCTCAAACAGTTCGGCCACTCGGTGCGCACGGTGCCGATGGGCTCCATCGCCGAGATCTTCCGCGAGGTGGAGGCGGGGTCCTGCCATTTCGGGGTGGTGCCGGTGGAGAACTCCACCGAGGGGGTGATCAGCCACACCCTGGATACCCTACTCAATTCCCCGTTGCGTATCTGCGGGGAGGTTACCCTGCGCATCCACCATCATTTGCTGAGCCGGGGGGCCGCGCTCAAGGGCATCACCCGCGTCTTCTCCCATCAGCAGTCCCTGGCCCAGTGTCGGGGGTGGCTCGACCGCACCCTGCCCAATGCCGAGCGCGAGGCCGTGGGCAGTAACGCGGAGGGGGCCCGCCGCGCCGCCTCCGAGCCGGGCTCCGCGGCGGTGGCTGGCGAGGCCGCCGCCGAGATCTACGGCCTGGAGGTGCTGGTCCGCAATATCGAGGATGAGCCCAACAACACCACACGATTCCTGGTGATTGGCCGGCGTGACGCGCCCCCGAGCGGTCGGGACAAGACCAGCCTGCTGCTCGGCTGTCGCAATGTCGCCGGGGCGCTGCATCGGCTCCTGGCGCCACTGGCGCGCCACGGCATCAGCATGACCCGCATCGAGTCGCGCCCCTCCCGACTCGGACTCTGGGATTACGTGTTCTTCATCGATATCGAGGGCCACCGGGAGGACGCTACCGTGCGCTCGGCCCTCGCCGATCTGGAGCCAGAGGCCAAGCTGTTTCGGGTCCTGGGCTCCTACCCTGAGGCGGTGCTGTGAGCCCGAGCCACGACAACCCGTTTCTTCGCCTCAGTGCCCCGGGTCTGTCCGAGCTCCAGCCCTACATCCCCGGCAAACCCATCTCGGAGCTGCAACGGGAGCTTGGCATCGGCAGCGCGATCAAGCTGGCCTCAAACGAAAATCCCTTGGGTCCCAGCCCGCGGGTGGCGGAGGCGATTCTGGCGGCCCTCCCCGAGATTGGGCGTTACCCCGACGGCGGGGGTTTCGAACTGCGCCGGGTGCTCGCCGGGCGCCACGGGGTAGAGCTGGAGGCCGTCACGCTGGGCAATGGCTCGAACGACGTGCTCGATCTGGTCGCCCGGGTATTCTTGTGGCCCGGGGTGGAGGCGGTGTTCTCGGAGCACGCCTTCGCGGTGTACCCGATCGCGACCCAGGCGGTGGGCGCCACCGCGCGGGTGGCGCCGGCCCGTGCCTTCGGCCACGATCTCGAGGCGCTGCGCGAGCGGGTCACGGAACGTACCCGGGTGGTGTTCATCGCCAATCCCAACAACCCCACGGGTACCTGGCTGCGCCGGGCAGAGCTGTGGGTGTTCATCGCCTCCTTGCCCGAGACGGTTATGGTGGTGGTGGATGAGGCCTACACCGAATATGTCGATGACCCCGACTACCCCGATGCCAGCCGTTGGATACACGAATTCCCCAATCTCATCGTCACCCGCACCTTTTCCAAGGCCTACGGTCTGGCCGGGTTCCGCATCGGCTATGGGGTGAGTCATCCCCAGGTGGCCGAGCTCCTCAACCGGGTGCGACAGCCGTTCAACGTCAACAGCCTGGCCCAGGTGGCGGCGCTCGCCGCTCTGGAAGACCGAGCCCATCTGCAGTGGGTGATCGAAACCAACCGCGCCGGCATGGGGCAGCTGACCTCAGGCTTTGCCAGCCTCGGGCTGGAGTCGATCCCCTCGGCGGCCAACTTCGTCACCGTGAACCTTGCGCGTGGCTCGGGTCCGGTCTACGAGGCCCTGCTGCGCAAGGGGTGTATCGCCCGGCCGGTGACCAACTACGGGCTGCCCAATCATCTGCGCGTCAGCATCGGTCTTGCGGATGAGAACGACCGCTTCCTCACCGCCTTGGACGAGGTGTTGGGACGGTGATCGAGCGCCTCGCCATCATCGGTGTGGGGCTGATTGGCGGGTCTCTGGCCCGGGCGCTGCGGGCGGTCGGGGAGGTTGGCGAGGTGGTCGGTTGCGGGCGTACGCTGCCGAACCTGGAACGGGCAGTGGCCCTGGGGGTGATCGACCGTTACACCCAGGATCCGGCGGCGGCGGTGATCGGCGCGGATATGGTGTTCGTCGCCGTACCCCTCGGTGCCGTGCGCGAGACCCTTGCCGCCATGCGCGATTGTCTGCTCCCCGAGGCGATCATCACCGACGGGGGCAGCGTCAAGGGCAGCGTGGTGGCCGATGCCCGCGCCGCCCTGGGCGAGATCCTGCCGCGCTTCGTCCCCGGCCATCCCATCGCCGGCACCGAAAAGAGCGGCGTGGAGGCCTCCTTCACCGAGCTCTACCGCAACCGTCGGGTGATCCTTACCCCCCTGGCCGAAACCGAAGCCAGCGCGCTGGATCGGGTGACACGCATGTGGCGGCTGTGCGGGGCCGAGGTTTCGCTGATGGATGTGCGCCATCACGATGAGGTGCTGGCGGCGACCAGCCACCTCCCGCACATGCTGGCCTTCGGGCTGGTGGATGCGCTCGCCCGGATGAAGGAGAACGAGGAAATCTTTCGCTACGCGGCGGGGGGCTTCCGGGACTTCACCCGCATCGCCTCCAGCAGCCCGGTGATGTGGCGTGACATCTGCCTCGCCAATCGGGAGGCGTTGGCCGAGGTCATGCAGCGCTTCAGCCTCGAGATGCAGGATCTCGCCGAGACCATCCAGCGCGCCGACGCCGAGCATCTGTTGGAGATCTTCGCGCGGGCCAAATCGGTTCGCGACCGCTACAGCGACAGCGCCAAGGGCGATGACGGCGCGCGCGAGTAGCGCCACGCCCCGGCGGCTAAATCCCCAGACCTTTCGAAGCGGCTCTCCGCGCCTGCGCTGATCCTAGTGCTCGGCTTCACCCGGCCTGGTTCAGGGCCTGGTCGAAATCGGCAACCAGGTCGTCGAGGTCCTCCGGTCCCAGATGTCATGGGCACGCTCCTCGGGTGTGTAGTGGCGTGGGGCATGCTCGCGGGATGCGTGCTCTTATCTCCGGGCTTTGGGTTTTCAGGAAGACCGGTCGCGCCCGGTCGAATCGATGGCGGCCGTTGCGACCCAGTCCTCCCGCGTTCATGCCGCGGATTGTACGTGAGGGTGGGGCCGGGCGCGCCATCGCACAGGCCGGGCCGGGGGGCTTATCCTCGGGCCTCAGGGTTGCGGTGGGGCGCCGGTGGATAGGTCGGCGGGGGGCTGGCTCAGGCGGTAGAAGCGAATGCGCTCCGGCGGCAGCACCTGGCCGCCGATCTCCACTGCCCCAATGAAGGTGAGACCCGGGCTTCCCTCCCAGGGCGCGCGGGGTCCCTTGGCCTGGGTCGAGCCGGGATAATAGAAATTGACCACCAGGGAGAGGTCGTGGGCGTGTTCCCAGGGGGTTTGGATCAGCGGATTGGCGTCATCACCCCCGATGGCGCGGGTGGCCGCAGCCTTTGCCAGGCGCCAGCGGGTGGGATCCTGCGGGCAAAGGAAGTCCTTGGAAAAGGGCGAGCGGGTCGAGATGGCCGGATTGAACTGGCCGCGGCGGAAGATGACCCCGGTGACGCCCCGACCGTAGCGCTGTCGCATCTGTGGGGACGCCTCGGCGAGGCGCACCCGGTTCATCACGCCCCAGGCGATGCCGGCATAGACCAGCGGATCCTCGGCAAAGCCCGTGGAGCGGCCTTCGGCGAATGCCAGTCGAGCGAGAAGCTCCTGGGGTCCCACCGAGCCCCGTATGATCGCCGCCTCGATGGTCTCATCCCCCTGTCGGGTGAGGCAGGTTGGCAGGCTCTCGGTGGCCGCGGCGGGAGTGGCGGCGACGCAGGCTATCCCCGCCAGCAAGATCCAGGCCCGCTTCCGCGTCGCGGTGGCGGCGGGTAAGTGGGTTGCGGGACGAGCCGGAGTCTCAGGTCCCATCGCGAGCGGCTCTGCAAGGCTTGGGCAGGGCGATCGTTGTGTCTTCGCGGGTTCCGACATGCTCACCTCCAGGGGGATGCTCAGTGGGGATCCCGCATTCGTATCGAGTAAGGCGATTGGCGTGTCCAACATCGACCAGCGTCGATGTCACGCCCCCTAAGCACCCGGCCCTCCGACCACCTCGGCCCGAGCTGAGGATCGGCACCCATCACCTCGAACAAAGCTAGCAGCCGCCTGAGCCTGAGAGGTCCCTGTCTCGTCGGCGAGCATGACCCGACTGCTGGGCGGCGGTCTGGACCCGCTC
>JAEHCY010000479.1 GCA_016880695.1 Chromatiaceae bacterium
CCTGGATCAGTCCGGTCCTGGATCAGTCCGGTCCTGGATCAGTCCGGTCCTGGATCAGTCCGGTCCTTGCAGTTTGCTCACTGCGATGTTACTAAACAAAGCCTGTTGCCTAAGCAACGGGCTCATCAAAATCCTTTTTTAGTCCCCCGGCAAAGCCGGGGGATTTCCCAATTTGGTTAAATCAATACCCAAATCAACACCCTATTTTGATAGTTGTGCTGGAGTGCACAATAAGGATTCACCATTTGCGTAATTCACTGTTTGCTCTGAGGGCTGGGTAATCGCCCGTAGTTTGACTGAAAAATGCGCGACCTTCTTGGGGCCCAGGGAGTCCCCCGAGCCCACCGATACTCATCGAGGCCGGTGCGAGAGCGGCATGCCGAGCCTGAAGAATTCGGCCGCATCACCCCAGCCTATTCCGCTTCAGCATCCGAGCGGAGCCCAGGGCCAGCCGGTTCGGGTTTTTCCAGCGCCTGCTGGCGCTCGCGCTGCTGCAGGTCCCACATCCGCCGGTAGAGGCCACCGGATGCGACGAGCTGGCTGTGGTTGCCCTGCTCGAGGATGCGCCCGCCCTCGAGCACCAGAATGTGATCGGCGTCCACCACGGTGGAGAGGCGGTGGGCGATCACCAGCGTGGTGTGATGCTCGGCCACCTCCGCCAGGGTCTGCTGAATGGCCTGCTCGGTGGGGGTGTCGAGCGAGGATGTCGCCTCGTCGAAGATCAGTATGCGGGGCTGTTTGAGAATAGCCCGGGCGATGGCCACCCGCTGCTTTTCTCCGCCCGAGAGCTTGAGTCCGCGCTCGCCCACGACCGTTTCCCACCCCTTCGGCAGGCCCTCGATGAAGCCGCGGATATGGGCCATCTCGGCGGCACGCTCGATCTCATCGCGGCCAGCCTGCGGCCGGCCATAGGCGATGTTGTAGTAGATGCTGTCATTGAACAGCACCGTGTCCTGGGGGACGATGCCGATCACGCCCCTGAGGCTGTCCTGGGTCACCGCCCGCAGGTCCTGGTCGTCGATCAGGATGCATCCTGCACTCACGTCGTAGAAGCGGTACAGAAGCCGGGCGAGGGTCGACTTGCCCGCGCCGCTATGGCCCACCACCGCCAGCTTCTGGCCCGGTCCGATGGTGAAGCTCACCTGCTGCAGGATCGGCCGCTCGGGCTGGTAGGCGAAGTCCACCCCCTCGAAGCGCACCTCACCACGGCGCAGCCGCAGCGCCGCGGCGCCCGCGGCATCCGCGATCTCCGGCTCCCGGGCGAGGAGTCCGAGTACGAGATCCATATCGGCCAGGGCGTACTTGATCTGCCGGTAGACGATGCCGAGGAAGTTGAGCGGAATGAACACCTGGAGCAGAAAGGCGTTCACCAGCACCAGATCACCCACCGTCATCGTCCCATCGACCACGGCACCGGCGGCGAAGAACATGACCAGGGTCACCCCCAAGGCGATGATCGCCCCCTGTCCGAAGTTCAGGAGCGACATGGAGGTCTGGCTCTTCACCGCCATGGCCTCCCAGTCACGCAGGGTGTTGTCGTAGCGCTCAAGCTCGATGCGCTCGTTGCCGAAGTACTTGACCGTCTCGTAGTTGATCAGGCTGTCCACGGCCTGATTGTTGGCCTGGGAGTCCAGCCGATTCATCTGGTGGCGGAAGTCCATGCGCCACTCGGTGATGGCGAAGGTGAACGCCACGTACACCGCCACGGTGCCGAAGGTGACCAGGGCGAACACCGGCGCGTAGCGGCTGAGCAGGATCACCGCCACCAGGGCGAGCTCCACCAGAATCGGCAGCACGCTGAACACCAGATAGTTGAGGATCGAGCTCACCGAGCGGGTGCCGCGCTCCAGATCGCGGCTGATGGCCCCCATCTGCCGCTCCAGGTGAAACCGCAGCGAAAGCTGGTGCAGATGGGCCAGCACCTTGGCGGACAGGCGCCGCATGGCGCGATGGCGCACCCGGGCGAATACCGCGTCGCGAAGCTCGTTGAACAACGCACTGCTCAGCTTAAGCGCCCCGTAGCCCAGGAGCAGGGCTACCGGCAGCACCAGCGGGGGCTTCTCCAGCGTGCCAAAGTGATCGACGATCGCCTTCAGCACCAGGGGCACACCCACATTCGCCACCTTGGACGCCACCAGGCAGATCAGGGCGAACAGGGCGCGACCCCGGTATTCCCAGAGAAACGGGAGCAGGTTACCAAGGTTGTGTAGCTCGCGCCGGGGCATGGAGGGGCGCTCGGTGGCGTGGCGATCGTGCATGCTAGACTGTTGGACCAGACGTGATTTCGATGTCCGATTGCCAAGCGTCCATTGTAAGCCTCCCTACCCCTGAAGCCGCCATGCCCGTAACCCCCGCAGACACCGATCGCGCGCCGATCGACAACCGCCACACCGATTGCAGCCTCGCCGAGCCCTACGCCCTGCAGGTGCTCGGCGATAGCATGGAACCCGAGTTCCCCGACCGTTGCATCATCATCATCGAGCCCACCGAAAAGGCCCGCAGCGGGATGTATCTGTTCGCGGAGGTCGAGGGGGTACGCTGGTTCAGACAGTACCTGCGCGAGGACGACGGGCGGGAATGGCTCATCGCCCTCAACGACCTCTACCCCGAGATCTGCCTGAGCGGTCTGCAGTGGCAGGTACTGGGCGTGATTCGCCAGCGCAACATCCGCCGGCAGGTCAAGCAGTATCGCTACGACTAACCGAGAGCGGGTCGGCTGGTGCTGCCTTAAGACCTTGTACACCGGTGGGCGCTACAGTCCTGGGCTTCCCGCCTCGGAGCCAGCCGGTCCAGTCCTATAGGCGCCCCGCGGGGTTTTCAGTAGACTTAGGTGCTCTGAACCGCGGCCTTTGAGGTGCCGCTTGGCTCTACCACCCCGAGGAGGCCCATCCATGAGAAAGCTCGTCGTCGCCGCTTCCGCCATCGCCCTTCTAACCAGCATCGCCGTTGCCCAAGAGACCCCCAACCCCAACGTGGCAGAGGCCAAGGGAATCATCAAGGAG
>JAEHCY010000480.1 GCA_016880695.1 Chromatiaceae bacterium
GAGCCCCTGGCGCAGTTCCGCGAGCGGGTGATCGAGGCCTTCGCCGAGCTGATGGAGCGCCACCAGGGAGGACACATCCTGATGGTCACCCATGCCGGGGTCATGCGGGCCCTGGTGGCCCACGTGCTCGATGCCCCGCTCGAGGCCCTCTACCGGGTGCATGTAGACAACGCCAGCCTCACCCGGGTACAGCAGACCGGCGAGCGGCCCCTCAGCCTCATCTTCCACGGCCGCCGGGGCCTATGATGAGACTCCCCGGCGAAGCCCCCGGCTCCCACCCTCAGCTAACCGGCCGCGGCATGGATCCTGCGGTGACGCTGGATCTCCTGGCCGGCGAGTGGCGGAGCTTCCAGTTGCGCGATGGCCACCGCTTCTCGGTGGACGATCTGCTCACCGCCTGGACCGCCGCCGAGGCGCGGCCCCAGGCCCAAAATCTATTGGACCTGGGCGCGGGCATCGGCTCGGTGGGGCTCCTGACGCTCTGGCGCATGGGCGCGCAGGCATGCCTGACCCTTCTGGAGGTGCAGGCACTGAGCCACGCGCTGGCGCGGCGCACCCTGGCCCACAACGAACTCGGCGAGCGCGTGCGCCTGCTCCAGGGCGACCTGCGCGAGTGGCTCGGCGGCGAGTACGACCTGATCACCGGGTCGCCGCCCTATCTCCCCCTGGGCCGGGGCACCCTCTCGGGTCACCCGCAGAAGGCGGCGGCCCGCTTCGAGCTGCACGGGGACGTGTTCGATTACTGCCAGGCGGCGAGTCGATCGCTGACCACCGCGGGTGTATTCTGTTTCTGCCACTCCGCCAGCGACCCCCGGCCTGCACACGCAGTGAAGCGCGCGGGGTTGTGTGTGACCGGTCGGCGGGAGGTGCGCTTCCGGGCCCATCGGCCGCCGTCCATCGCCCTCTACACCTGCGCCAGACAGGGTGAATGGCGCGACCAGACCCCGCTCAGCATCCGCGGCCGGGATGGCCGCTGGACCGAGGAGTACCTGACCATCCGCGAGCAGATGGGCACACCCCGGAACCTGATCCGGGAGGACCGAGCGCCGCCGGCGGACCACCAGCCCGCTGAGGGCCCGCGACCCTAGGCCGCCCCGGTGCGGCACGACCCCCACCATCCAAGTCATCTGGAGATTCCACAGTATGCGCCCGCACGAACAACCCACTCCCCGCACGCTTCTGGTCGATGAGACCAGCGCCCGGGAGCTCCGTCGCTCCGCGGTTTCCATGCCCTCGCTGACGCTCAATCGGCGCCAGCTCTGCGATCTCGAGCTCCTGCTCAACGGCGGCTTCCAGCCCCTCGAAGGTTTCCTGACCCAGGCGGCCTACCGAACGGTGGTCGATGATTGCCGGCTGCCCGATGGCCGCCTCTGGCCGATCCCGGTGGTGCTGGACGTGAGCGAGGCCTTTGCCGAAAGGCTGGAGGTGGGTCAGCGGGTGGCACTGCGGGACGCCGAGGGTTTCATGCCGGCGGTGCTCAGGGTGGAGGAGATCTGGCGGCCGGACAAGCCGCTGGAGGCGGAACGGGTCTATGGTACCCCCGCGGCCGAACATCCGGGTGTGCGCTACCTCTACGAGGCCATGGGCCCAGTCTACCTGGGGGGTCACATCGAAGGCCTGCAGCTCCCCACCCATGCGGAGTTCGAGGACCTGTGGGACACCCCCGAGGAGCTGCACCACCGGTTCAAGAAGATGGGCTGGCGGCGCGTGCTCGGAGTGCATTGCAGCAACCCCCTGCACCGGGTGCATCGCGAGCTGATCCTGGGCGCGGCCAAGACCGCGGGCACCCATATCCTGCTGCACCCGGCGGTGGGCACCACCAAACCGGGGGACCTGCACTACTTCGCCCGGGTCAAGTGCTACCAGGCGATCTGTGCCCGATTCCCCCACGAGATGGCCATGCTGTCGCTGCTGCCCCTGGCCATGCGCATGGCCGGTCCCCGGGAGACCCTGTGGCGGGCACTGATCAACCGCAACTTCGGCTGTAGCCACTTCCTGGTGGGCCCCGACCAGGCCTCCCCGCCGCCCGATGCGACGGGCGATCGTTTCTACGCCAAATATCAGGCTCAGGCGTTCGTCCAGGAGTACGCCCCCGAGATCGGGGTGGAAATCGTCGCGGTGCCGGAGATGCACTACGTGACCGAGAAGCGAACCTTCCTCCCCGACCACCGGGCGCGCGCGGGGGGCTTCGAGGGCACCGTCATCGGCGACAGCCAGCTCAAAGACCTGTTGAGCCGCGACGAGGAGATCCCCGAGTGGTTCAGCTACCCCGAGGTGCTCAGTCAACTGCGCCGGGTCTACCCGCCCCGCAGCCGCATGGGTATCACGCTGTTCTTCACCGGCCTCTCCGGCTCGGGCAAATCCACCCTGGCCAATATCCTCTACGCCAAGCTCATCGAGGCGGGCGGGCGACCGGTATCGCTGCTCGACGGGGACATCGTGCGGCAGAACCTCTCGAGCGAGCTGGGTTTCTCTAAGGCGCACCGCGACATCAATATCCGCCGCATCGGATTCGTGGCCAGCGAGATCACCAAGAATGGTGGGGTGGCTATCTGCGCCCCCATCGCCCCCTACCGCGAGACCCGCCGCGCGGTACGTAGCCTGATCGAGGCGCACGGGGCCTTCATCGAGATCCATGTGGCCACTCCGCTTGAGGTGTGCGAGGCACGCGACCGCAAGGGCCTGTATGCCAAGGCGCGCCAAGGCCTCATCCCCGAGTTCACGGGTATCAGCGACCCCTACGAAACCCCCGAGCGACCCGAGCTGTGCATCGACACCAGCGACCTGGCACCCGCGGAGGCCGCCCAGGAGATCCTGCTCTACCTGTTCACGGAGGGTTATCTCGACACCGAGGGCTGAAGCGAGGCCGCCCCCGGACCGCCCTCGGCTGGGTTCAGACAGGCCAAGCCGGGAACGCCACCCCGGTTGACAAAGCCGATCAGGCGTCGTGTCCACACGACGCCTGATCCAGATCTCGCGGTACGAAAAAACGCTGTCATCAGCAAGCGCTTGGCACCCAAGCCATGCTGGCCAGTTCGCCAAGCGATCGCTTGGTTACACCGGCGCGCATCCCCGATCCCGCGCTAGTCCAGGTGCACCCGCTCCGCGGCCGACTTGGTGTTGATGCCGAGCAGGGAATAGAGCGGACAGATCCCGGCGATGCCGGTCGCCACCAAGATTACACCGACCCATCCGATTGGGTTCTGCAAGGCGAAAAAGACGTTACCCACGAGCAGGACACCGAGGATGACTCGGACGATGCGATCGATCTTTCCTACGTTACTCTTGAACAGGTTCATAAGTTCTCTCCGAATGTTGAATCAGATCCTGGGGGCGGCAAGGCTATTGCTTTTTCTTCAGGTCATCCCCCGTGCGTTCGATGGCTTGACCCATCTCCTTCATCTTCTCACCGGTGTAGGTTTGGGCCTTTTCCATCGCCTGATCGACCTGCTTGCCGGCCTTCTCCGCCTTGCCCTCCTCCCCCTGCTTGGAGCAGCCAACGATGAGGAACACCGTGGCCACCGCGAACAACGTCACCAGCGTCTTCATGCAAACACCTCTCCTGTCTTCAGCGTTGATCTCATTGACATCGACCTCGCAAGGCTGTCGGGGTCGAACGACAAGGCCAGGTTCAGTCGAACAGCCGTGAGGCCTCCTCCACCCGCCCCGCCACCAGTAACCAGCGCTTGAGCTGGTCTGGGTCCCGGCAGCTTGCGATGCGGCTGCGTACCCCATCCTCGACCGGGAGCCCGCGTCCCGCGAGAACGGCAAGTACCGACTCGGCGATTCCCTGGCTCCGACCTTCCTCGCGCCCCTCGCTCCGACCTTCCTCGCGCCCCTCGCTCCAACCTTCTTCGCGGATGGCGTCGATGCCCTCGTATCCTTCCCGTTGCAGTAGGTTGCGCAGCACGGCACGGTGTCCCGCCTCACGGTCATAGAGGGCCTCGACCGGGACCGGATTGCGCAGGATGCCGGGGACCGTGAGCAGCTCGCCCGGTCCGAGCACGCGGGCGGGCTGATCGGGCAGGTGCACCTCGACCCGCCGCGGCCCCACCAACCGCACAACCCAGACCTGCCGGGTGCCGTTGTAGAGCAGCTCGGCGATCTTGGTCCGCAGGTCCTCCTCGTCCTGGCCGGGACCGGCATACTCCACCGCCAGCGGCGGCACGCCGGGGATCCAGCCCTGCTCCCCCCCGGCGGCGGCAACCGCCACGTCCGGGGCACGCAGCGTGCCCGGGTCCGGCGAGAAGCCGGCATCGACCCCCGCCCATTCCACGTCGGGGTCGGTCTCGAGGACCGCAGCGCCGGTCAGGCTCCGCCCCGCGTGCTCGCGGCCGGCGGGTGCACAATAGATCGGGTGTCCCTTGCTCAGCTCGTAGCGATCGCCGTCGCTAAGCTGGTCGGCATGAAAGGGACCCTGCTCGTCTTTGCTGGGTCTATTGGCCATGGATGCCCTCGTTGGAGGCCTGGTGATGACACCTTCGTAGTATCGACAGCGAGTAGCGTCAAGGAGTTGCATGCCGGCAGAGCTTGGTGAGGGCGAGCCAGGCATTCACCGGCCCGCACCCCCAGCCGGCGGCTAGTGTCAAATCCTGTAGTAGTCCCGATACCAGGCCACGAAGCGCGCCACCCCCACCTCGACTGGGGTGCCGGGCTGGTAGCCGGTATCCCCTACCAGGTCCTCCACATCCGCGTAGGTGTCGGGGACATCCCCTGGCTGCAGGGGCAGCAGGTTCTTCTGTGCCTGCCGGC
>JAEHCY010000481.1 GCA_016880695.1 Chromatiaceae bacterium
CGCTCGCGCGCTGGCGTCGCGCGGCATCACGGTCGGCCCGCCGCCGCGACGATCGCCTCGCGCGCGTCGGCCACGCCGGAGATCGGCAGCGCGAACGCGAACGTGGCGCCGGCGCCGGGCGCACTCGTCACCCAGAGTCGGCCGCCGAAGTGCTCGATGATCTGCCGGCTGATCGGCAGGCCCAATCCGGTACCGACTGGCTTGGCCGATCCTCCCGCGCCCTGGCGGAAGCGATCGAAAATCACCCCCAGATCCTGTTGGGCAATGCCCGGCCCGTTATCCTCCACCCTTACCTCATAGGCATCCTCGAGCAACAACACCGCGACGTTCACCCGACCCGCCTCCGCCGGCAAGAACTTGGCGGCATTCGACAGCAGGTTGAGCAACACCTGCACGAGACGATCCCGGTCCGCCCATACCCGGGCCGGCCGGTCCGGGACCTCGATCTCCACCCGCGCGCGCTTGTCGCGGAACACCTGACCGGTCGTTTCCACCGACTCACGCAGCACCGAGGCGAGGTCCACCTCCGCCATGTGCCACTCGATGTTCCCCGATTCGATCTTTGCCAGATCGAGCACCTGGTTCACCAGCCGCGAGAGACGCTCGGTCTCGCTCACAATGATGCTGAGGAAACGCCGGCGTTCCTCGCTTTCAATCTGCGGGTCATCGTGCAGGATCTCGGAGAAGGCGCGAATGGAGGCCAGCGGTGTACGCAGCTCATGGGTGACGGAGGACATAAAGTCATCCTTGAGCCGATCGAGCTCCTTGAGCTTGAGATTGGCCGATTGAAGCTCGGTGGTGGCACGCTCCAGCGCGCGGGACTTCTGCTCCACCTCCCGGCTGTAGGCGCGGATCTGCGAGGCCTCATCAAGGATGTTCATCACCTCATCGAGCCCCAGGGGCTCCTCCTCGGCCACCGAGGCCACCATTACCCGTGCCGAGGCGCTACCGATCGCCCCGGCCAGCAGGGTCTCGGCAAAATTCACCGTGTGGGCATCCGCCGGGAGCTCGGATCGGGCAGCCACTCCCCGCCGCCGGGCATAGGCATCGAAGGCACGGCGGGCACGCTCCGCCCCGAGGAATCGCCCGGTGAGGTCGATGAGCTCCCCCACCTCCGCGCTCCCCCGCCAAAGACCGGTGCCCATGGGCCGCTCGTGCTTGAGGGCATCGACGAACACCTTCGACTGGGCCGTCTCCGCGGCATTGGGCGAACGCAGCAGCGATACGAACAGATAGGCCATTAGGTTGGCGGAGAGGCTCCACATCAGACAGTGGGAGATCTCATCGAAACCGCTCAACCCGAACAGGGCCTGCGGCTTGAGCAGACTGATCCCGAAAGGACCGGGGTCGAGAAGCTCACCCGGCAGCCAGCCCGACTTGGCAAACGACGGCAGCAGCAGCGTGTAGATCCACACGGCGAAACCGGCGGCGAGTCCGGCAAGCGCCCCCTCGCGGGTCCCACCGCGCCAATACAGGCCCCCGATCATCGCCGGGGCAAACTGGGCCACGGCGGCAAAACTGATCAGGCCGATGCTCACCAGCGCATAGGCTTCTCCGGCGAGGCGAAAATAGCTGTAACCGAGCAGGAGGATGAGAAAGATCGCACCGCGGCGGATCGAGAGCAGAATACCGCTGAGGTCCATCTCCAGGGAAAACCGCCGCCAGCGCCGCAACAGCCCCGGCATCACCAGGTCGTTGCAGATCATGGTGGCCAGGGCGATGGTCTCCACGATCACCATGCCCGTCGCCGCCGAGAGACCCCCGAGGTAGGAGAAGATGGCCAACCACTCCTGCCCGTGCGCGATGGGCAGGGTTAGCACAAAGGTGTCCGCATCCACCCCGCCCTCCGGAAACGCAAGCTTGCCGGCCAGGGCGATCGGGAGCACAAAGATATTGATCAACAGCAAATACAGGGGGAACAGCCAAACAGCGCGCCGCAGATGACGCTCGCTGCTGTTCTCCACCACGCCCATCTGAAACTGACGGGGCAACAGAAGCACCGCCAGGCCCGAGAGCAGCGACAGGGAAAACCAGCTCATGTAGCCCCCCTGCGCCGGTGCCAGCACCGGTTTGAGGTGGCCCGCCTGCTCGGCCAGGCGGAAAATCTCACCGAACCCGCCGTGCAGGCCAAAGGTGACGAACAGTCCCACCGCGGTAAAGGCGGCCAACTTGACCAAAGACTCCAACGCGATGGCCGCCACCATCCCCTCGTGGCGCTCGCTGGCATCGAGGTGACGGGTGCCGAACAGGACCGTGAAGGCGGCCAAGAGCAGCGCCACATAGAAGGCCGTGTCGCTCCACACCGGCACGGTGTCGGTATGATGGGGCATGACGATGTCGGGGTAGTGCAGCAGGATGGTGACGCTGTTGGAGATCGCCTTGAGCTGCAGTGCGATGTAGGGGAGGATTCCGACCACCGCGATCACCGTGACCAGGCCACCCAGCCAATGGCTCTTGCCATAGCGGGAGGCGATGAAGTCCGCAATGGAGGTGATCCGCTGCGCCTTGCTCACCCGGATCATCTTCAGGAGCAGAAAGCCCCAGATCGCCGCCCCCAGGGTGGGTCCGAGATAGATCGGCAGGAAGCCAACACCCGACGCCGCGGCTCGGCCCACGCTACCGTAGTAGGTCCAGGCCGTGCAGTACACGGCCAGGGAGAGGGTGTACACCGTGGGATGAGCGATCACCGAGCGACCGCTGTCGGCACGCCGGTCCGCCCAGAAGGCCACCGCAAACAGCAGCCCCAGATAAACGAAAGAAACAACCGCGATCAGCGGTCCACCGTGCATATGCCTAGCCCCTCAAGCGGCCTGCACGCCAGGACAGCGGAGGGATGGCGGTCACTCCTCGTCGCCCCTGACGATCCAGGCCATCGCCCCGATCAACCCGGCCCAGCCACCGAAGAGATAGAGATAGAGCAGCGGGATGCCGAACCACTCCATCGGACGGTCAAACAGGGTGATCAAGGGGGAATAGAACAAAAGCAAGCCGACGAGAAACGCCGCAATCAACCGCCGTTGCTTGATCAGCGTGAGCCGCCCCATCGCCACTCCACCCCCGAAGATAAGAGAAACAGATGCATTGGGCCCGAGTATAGAGCAGCCGGGGGCATAACATAGAGCCCTGTGCTGAACAGGCGCCGCCTGGGTGAAAGGGGCAGACTCGCCAGATGCCGCCCGGTGC
>JAEHCY010000482.1 GCA_016880695.1 Chromatiaceae bacterium
CGGTTGAGCGGTAGGCCGTAGAGCTTGGAGAGATGCAGCACCAGGCCGAGATCCACCGTGGCCGCCGCCAACAGGTCGGCCAAGGGAATGGGATTGAGCGCCACTGCCACACCTTTGGCCACGCAGTAGTGGCGGATGAGCTGCCCGCCAAGCTGACGCTTGGCCTCAAGGATGCGCCGGCCGACCTGGTCGCTCAGGCGACTGGCGAAGAGCGAGGCGTTCAGCGCGGCGAGGGTCTTGCCCTCGGCCTCCAGCACCGCCCAGAGCCGCTCCCGCAGGGCGCTAACATCGGGATCCGGCTGTTGCCAGAACTCGGTTTCCCGTCCCTCGGCGTCCACCCGGATGATCAGCCGCTCGGCGGGGCGCGCGCTGATGCAGACGATGTTCTTCCCTTCCACGTAGCCGGTGGTGTGCCGGCCGATGGATTCGATCAGCAACGCCTGCTCCTCGCGGGTGTAGCGGTCCATCTTGTTGAACACCACAATGACCGGCCGGCGGTCCTCCACGAGCAGACGCAGCGCGGCGAGCTCGCTCTCGGTGATGTCGCCATCGAGGATGAAGAGGACCAGATCCGCCCGGGCGGCCACCTCATGCGCGAGGTGTTCGCGTGCCTCGCCCTCCACCTCGTTGAGGCCCGGGGTGTCGACCAGAAACACCCCGCCGCTCCGATAGGCCTCCCAGCGGCCCAGGGCGGCGGCTTTGGTCTCACCGTGTAGCGGGCTGGTGCGGAAACGCTCCTCCCCGAGCAGGGCGTTGAGCGTCGCGGATTTACCCACGCTGACCCGGCCGAAGGCCGCGATATGGATGTGTCCCTGCTCGAGCCGATCGAGCATCGCCTGGACCTGGGCATAATCGTCCGCCAGGGCCGCGCGGACCTCGTCGGGCACGCGGGTGTCTTCGACCAACTCCCGCAGGCTCTCGCGGGCCAGCCCAAGGTGGCCCTCGCCGCTATCCGCCGGAGGGATCGCTGCTGCGGGTTTGTCCGCGGACGGCCAGGGCAAGTCGCGCAATGCGTCTTGCAGACGTCTCCAGATCGTCACTTAGGTACTCCTCAAAGGACTGAGCCGCCTGGACGGGTCGAATGGTACCCCGCGTAGCCAGCGTGCCCGCCACCGCACGCCCCAGGGAATCGAAGATCAACCCATAGGCCACGGCATGGGCAAGCCCCCCGGCTACCGTGCCCACCCCCGGAAACGCCTTGAGCGCGTTCCCCGCCACCGCGAGCACCAGGGTTAGGGTGCGGCCTACGTGCTTCTGGGCCAGATCGAGCAGCAGATCGGTATCGACCTGGCGGACCGAGACGCCATAGAGCCCCGCCAGCGCCTTGATCAGGCTGACACCTAGGTAACCCTGGATCAAGATATCGGTACCGGGTGTGACCGCGGCCAGGGCACCGATCACCGCCTTGCGGGCGTACTGGGTCACCAGCTCGTCGGCCTTGGTCCGCCGATGGGCCGCCGCGGCGTCCTCGAGATGTGCCGCCGCCAGCACGAACACCGCGCTGTCGCGTAGTTGCTCGAGGATCTCCGGCTCTTCGTCGAGGTGCTGCTGGAGGGCTTCACGCAGGCTCGCCACCTGTGGGGGCAGCTCGCGCACCACCCGTTCCTCTTTACCATCGGGCAACCGGCGCAGCGCCTCCCGCTGGCCACCCGCCTGCACCCTCACCACCTCGGCGCGCGGGTAACCGCCGAGTCGTTCCCGCAGGCGCTGCTCTACCTCACCGAGCTCATCGGGGCGATAGCGGTCGGACTTGTTGAGCGCCAGCACCGTGGGCTTGCCCAGCTCGAGCAGTCGCTTCAGCTCCTCGTGCTGACTTCGGCTGAGGTCGCCATCGCAGACATAGACGACGACATGCGCCCGCAGGGCCTCCTCGCGGGCGCTGCGTTCTAGCTCACCGCCGACCTCGTTGGTACCGGGCATGTCGGTGAGCACCAGTTCATCGCCAGCGGGGCTAAGCCAGTGATAGCCCTGAATCTCGCGGGTGGTGCCACCTACGGCCCCGATCTGCGGCTTGGCCTCGGGCACCAGCGCCCGCACCAGGGACGACTTGCCACTGCTGATCTCGCCGAAGAAGGCCACGTGGATGGTTCCGGCGGCCTTGCGCTGGCGCAGCCGTTCGAGCTCTATCTGCACCGCGCGGGTGTCGATACCGCCCGCCTCGGCCTCGGTGATCCGGCGCTCCAGAGCCGCTCGATCCGGGACGGCGGGACGCTCCGTCCGGGTCCCCCGCGAGGGCCTCCTCGGCAGGAGCAGGCGCAGCACCAGATATCCCGCGCCGACGGTTAGGGCGAGGAACCCGGCCCCGTAGGCGACGAACAACCAGGTGGGCCCCGCGCTGAGCCGGTCCCAGACCTGGAACGCCGTCTCGGTGAGCATCAGGATCGCCCACAACAAGACAATCAGTAGCAGCGTAAGGCCGAGAGCCAGCGCGACACGGACCAGGCGCGAGAGCGGCATTGTCACCACCCCTGACAGCTAGAGGGCATTAGTGTAGGCACAACCGCGACCCCTGTCCCCCCGCACCCCTTGGTTAGGTATCCCGGGGCGCCGGTTACCCCTCGTGCTGGACTCGGAGCGGTCGTCACCGCCTGGATTTATCTGATTGGACCGGCGTTCCCGTGGCTCGCGTTATCCACAAAATCGGTGGATAACTTAGTGGACAAGTTAGCGGAAAAGGTGCCCGAACCCGCGTGGCTGCTGGGTTTCTTGGCCTCGACCAAGTTTTTCTCGATTCGGATTCCCCAAGGAAAACAGTCTGTTGCATCGGTACCACGAAAGCGGTCGGCGACCGATTGTCAAGCCCGGGCGACAACAGGGTGTCTTCCGCCGCTGTGAACAACCTCTTGACCCGCAAAATCC
>JAEHCY010000483.1 GCA_016880695.1 Chromatiaceae bacterium
CCCCTCACCTTCGCCACCCAGCCACGCAATCACCGAGAGCCGCGCGATCTGCGCATCGCCACCGGGTCCTGTGCCTTCATTCCCGATCCGCCCTATGAGACCGACCCCGATCCCAGGGCCTTTGGCAGTGGCTTCGGGATCTTCGACACCCTCGCCGACCACAAACCCGACCTGATGCTCTGGCTGGGCGACAGCATCTACTATCGCGACTCCGATCTCACCGAGGACAGCGCCGCGCGCATGAACGCCCGCTGGGCCGCCACCCGCCGCTTCCTGCCGCTGCAGCGGCTACTGCAGACGGGCCAGCATCTGGCAATCTGGGACGACCATGACTACGGACCCGACAACTCCGACCGCGGTTTTGCCCTCAAAGCCCAGAGTCTTGGGCTGTTCCAGCGCTACTGGGTCAACCCGAGCTACGGTCTGCCGGAAGCGCCGGGCGTCTTCACCCAGGCATCGCTGGGGGACACGGATCTCTTTCTCCTCGACGACCGCAGCTACCGCGACCCCGACCCGGCCCCCTCCTCGCCGGAGAAAACGATGCTGGGGAGCCGTCAGCTCCAGTGGTTGAAGGAGGGGCTGAAGGGCTCCGCCGCCCGCTTCAAGCTCATCGCCAACGGCAGTCGCATGCTGAGCGAACGTCCCTCCGAGACCAGCCGCGGTGGCGAAGGCTGGCACAATTTCCCCGAGGAGCGGGCGGCCTTTCTCGAGTGGCTCCGCGCCGAGCGGATCGAGGGGGTGCTCTTCCTCTCCGGCGACATCCACTACAGCTATCTCACCGAGCGCGAACGACCGGGCACCTATCCGCTCACCGAACTGATCTGCTCGCCGCTGACCTCGCGCGTGCACCCGCGGCCCTTTCCGGTCAACGAGACGCCCGGAACGCTGGTGACCGAGCGCAACTTCTGCACCCTGGAAATCTCCGGGCCAGCCGACGAGCGGGTGTTGAGCATTTCCGTCTGGAATGCCGCCGGAACGCGCCTGTGGCGCGAGCGGATCCCCGCCGCGGCGCTGCGGAGCCCCTGAGCCTCACAGGGTTCTGGGGTGGGCTATCTCTCTCGTTTGGCGGGCATCGCGCGCTCGCTCTGGCTCTCCCACGGCATCCCGCTGCGCGCAGGGGGCATGGCGCGACTTTATCGGCCCTTCGTACCCCAGGGAGGGCTGTGCTTCGACATCGGTGCCCATCTGGGTAATCGGGTGCGCTGTTGGCGCCGCCTCGGCGCCCGGGTGGTGGCGGTGGAGCCGCAACCCGACATGCTCCGGGTCCTCGCAGCGCTCTTCAGCCGCGATCCGGGCGTGACCCTCGTTGCGCTTGCGGTGGGCCGGGAAGTCGGTACGGCAAGGTTATGGGTAAGCGAGCGCCACCCCACGGTGAGCAGCCTTTCCGCGGACTGGATCGCCCGGGTGAGCGCCGACCCGGCGTTCCGTGCCGTGCACTGGGACCTGGGGCCAGAGGTCAGGGTGATCACCCTCGACCGCTTGATTGCCGATCACGGCCTACCCGCCTTCATCAAGCTCGACATCGAGGGACTGGAGGCCGATGCCCTCGCCGGGCTCTCGCATCCGGTTGCTGCGCTCTCGTTCGAATACCTACCCCCGGTCCGGGCGGTGGCGCTCGACTGCATCGAAATACTCGAGCGGCTGGGCGCGTACCGCTACAACTACTCGGTGGGAGAAAGCCACCGGCTGAGCGCCGAGCACTGGCTCGATGGCACCGAGATTCGCCGCTTCCTCGCCGGTCTAGCCCCCGGGGCCCGATCGGGTGACATCTACGCCCGACTCGGGGACTCCGACGATCCCCGCTGAGATGCCCTCGCCCGCGTGAAAGACCTCGAGCAGGGTAGTGCGTAGCCGGTGCAGAGGACCCAGGCCCCCAATCCCTGGGGTCAGGCCCTCTTGAAAACCCCGGGCCTTTAGCCGGTCCAACAGTGCCCGATCGCGAGCGATGACGTGGACCGGCACGGCCCAGTCCGCCCCCGCTCCCGCCACCACCGCGGGTGGCTGGTGGTCTCCGAGCAGGATCATGACCAGGTCCGCCGGGGCCTGCTCCCTCAGATAGCCCGCGAGATAGCGATAGAGGTAGTCGAGGGTGTCGCCATAAGCGGGCGCCTGATCCGCCCACTCGCTGGCCTTGGCGAATGCCGCCTGGACGTCGCTTGGATCGTAGGGCTCCGCGCTGCCCATCCGGGACCAGTCGGGCTGATACGGTGGCGTAGGCCGAAAGGGGGCATGACTACTGATGGTGGTAAAGAACAGGAACAGGGGTCGGCGGTCGGTAGGGACCACCTCCAGGGTGTGCAGGCGCGCAAGGGCGAACTGATCGGGGATCCGCCACCAGCCAAAGCCCGGACCCGGGTAGTCTAAGGCGTGCTCGCCGTAAATCCTTTCGAAGGAATAGAACCCTCCTTCCGGCCAGTCCCGCCGCAGTCCGGGCATCAGGGCCACCGCCCGGTAGCCCCCGGCGGAGAAGCGGTGCACCAGGGTCTCCCGGTCGCTGGCGATGAGCCGCTCGTAGGTACCGGGGTCGCGCACCTCCACCCCCGAGAGCAGGCTGATGTGGGCCAGCCAGGAGTTACCGCCGAAGGTGGGAGACTCCACCAAGGCGGACACCACCGAGCGTCCGCTGCCCTCTATCGCCTCTCGGAGCCGCTGCCGGCTCGGGGCGAGACGATCGACCAGCTTGGCGTCGGTCCAAGCCACCGCCCCATAGGATTCGAGGAAGACCAAAAAGACGTCGGACCCGCGCAGCCGGCCCAGATCCGAGACCACTGGCGGGTTCTCGGGCAGGTCCACACTCGCGCGCCGCGCGGCCAGGGCCTCGCGGAGAAAACGCACCTGCTCGCCATAGGCGAGGATCGCCGGTTCCGCAAACCAGGATCCTGACTCCACCCAACCGGCCCGACCGGCGAGATACACCAAAACCGCGCCGCCCGCGATGCCGCCAAGCCCCCGGCGCCAGCGCCGCGCCGCCAGGCTGACCGCCACCCGCCACAACGCCTGCCGCAACAGCAGAAACAAGAGGAGCAGTCCGCCGACCCCCGCCAACGCGGCCACCCCGAGCCACCAGGCGGGAACCGCCTCGGCCAGCATCGCCATGACCCGCGGCAGGTGCTGACCATCCCAGTAGAGGTTCACCGGCCGCCCGTAGAGGGCCGGGACCGTTACCTCAGCATAGCGGCCGAGCAGGAGCAGTATCAGGAGCAACGCCAGAGCGCCGATCAGCCGCCGCGAGGGCGGCCCGCGATACTCCGCCACCAGCGCCAGTCCCAACAGGATCAGCGCGATCTCCACCGACACCTCCCCTCCTGCGGTAACCCAGGGTGTGGGCCAGCGGTTCTCGAAGGTCAGGGCGAAATTGAGGCCCCAGAGCGCAAGGGCCACCCCGGCCCAGCGCAGCGCGAGCGCCCCCGCTGTCATGCCGGTGCGATGGCGCACCGCCTACTTGCGCGGGGCTTCGAATTCGATGATCAGCTCCACCTGGTCCCCAACCCAGCCATTGTCCACGCCATAGCCCATGCCGAAGGCACTGCGGCGGAAGCTGCCCCGGGCGGAGATGCCCATCACGTAGGGCTTGCCACCCAGCAGAC
>JAEHCY010000484.1 GCA_016880695.1 Chromatiaceae bacterium
AGCGAGCGCTGCCGCATTCATCCCCGACTGCTTGCGCAGACGGATCACCATCTGCCTCAGCAACTTGCGTCCTTCCGCCGTCAGCTTGCGCGCATCAACCTTGTCCATGCGCCAATCATAGCATATGTCGTCTATTATTGGGCCGGGTTAATAAACCCTCGGTCTAAGCGCCCCCTGGCGGCACCGACCCCTCCAGGTCCAGGCCTGTTGTTGCCCCGTCCGGGACCCGGCGCCCTGAGTAGGCAGTAATGCGGATTCCGCAGGACACGTCATTGCGGCATAGAGCGCCGGAATCCAGGCTACAGGGCGGTGGCCTCTCCACGGCCGCGGGTCCCTGGCAATCCAGGCCGGGGTGACGGCCCATCGATACGATCATTCTTGGCTGGCGACCTGGGTTGCCTACCTCCAACCTTAGCTTCGGCGAGATTACGCGTTCTCCGGTTGCCAGGTGCTAGAGCGGGATGGAGTGTTCAGCCCCGTCCCCAACGTTTGACGTTGGATCTGCAGCACCCGTGGGCACGAGCAATACCTTGCGAACGGGGCGAATCTTCCCTCCTGCGTCTGTCCCCGCCACCGCTCTACTGGCCAGCGAGGGGATTGGGAGACCTCAAGGGGCCACCGTCGGGGCCACTTGCTCGCGAGCGGCCTGCTGTGCCCGATGCGCCTCCAACTGCAGGCGATACGACACATAGTACTTGTAGATATTGCGCACGTAGGTGGTGGTCTCTTGTCCCACCTTCTCGGCTACCACCAGCTCGACATTGTTGAACCACTTGTTGGGATCGAGGCCGCGCTGCTTGGCCTCCCCGCGCAGGCGCGCGATTCGGGCCGGACCGGCGTTGTAGCTCGCGAACGCAAACAGGGGCCGATTGCCCTCGCTGAAGTCCGCACCGGGGAAGTACTTGCTCATAAGCTGGTCCATGTACTTGGTGCCGGCGTGGATGTTTGCCTCGGTGACGCGAATGTCGCCCACCTTCAGCCCGGCCCCGGTGGCTGGCATGATCTGCATGATGCCGATGGCGCCAACGTGGCTCCGGCGGTTTTGATCGAGCTGCGATTCCTGGAAGCCCTGCGCCGCCAGCATCAGGGGGTCGAAGTTGTACTGCGCCCCGTAGCGCTCGAATAGCGCCAGGGTCTCCTCGAAGCGCCGCCATTCCTCGCTCTCGGTGGGGTTCTTGATCTGCTTGATGTGTTTGCTGAACTGCTTGAGCCGGTAGTCCGCGACACCCTGCTTTTTCACGTAGCCCTGATAGAAGTCCGCCATCTCCGTCGCGAGCAGCGGGCTGCCCTTGCGAATCGCCCAACCGACCACGCCGCCCTCCCGCAGGGTGGCGGTTTGGTTGATCCTGATCGCGGGGAGGATCTGCGCCCAGATTGCGGCCTTCCAATCGTCCACCACGATGGCCTGCAGCAGCCCGACATTGAGCATCTCCATCAGGTCCTCGTCCTCGAGGGCATCGGGGACCAGAACCAGCTCCACTGGCGACTTGCCCTCCTTGGCCAGGCGCTCATTCAGGGCAACCAGACTCTCGTAGTAACTGCTGGTTTTGCGAACGTGGACCTTCTTGCCCGCGAGGTCATCGGCGGAGGTGATCTCCGGTGATTTCGGACCCGTCAGGACCACCTCGGCAACGCGCTTGCGGCCCTCGCCCACGACGAAGTCCACCACCTTGAGCCGATCCTCGGTAATGGTGAGGTTGCCGGCGGCGACGTCCCCAAGCCCCGCGGCCACATCCGATAGCAGCCGATCCCTTGTGGTGGGAATGATGTACACCGTGATCGGCCGCTTCGCCGTCTTGTGCTTGCGGTTGATGTAGCGCTCGAAATCGCGCGCCAGCTCGGCGCTGAGGCCGCGCTCATGACCCCGGTCATTGAAGTAGAGCGTCCGGCTGTGGGGAACCAGCACCCGGATCATCCGCCGCTCAAACAGCTTGTCGAAATCCCCCCTCCAGGGCTTGTTCACAATACTGAGATGCCGTGGCTTGGCAGGTTGCGCCGGCGCCGCGGACGCCGGCGGAGCCCCAGACACCCCAAGAGGCAGCAACAGGGCGACGAGAATCCACATAACCCGGAAAAACCCGCGAGCGGACAAGGGCTCCGAGGGCCCGCGTCGGGCGTGATAGGAAAAGCCAGCGCGCAGATCGGTTACCAGCATCTCGTTCTCCCCACAAACACCCAAACACTGCGAGGGCTGATCCGCCTCGCTTCTCCCACAGCAACATCCGGGTAACGACGCATCGCGAGCGCCTCTAGCGAAAGACGTCCTGCAAAACCTCCGCGATCACCGCTCCCGCGACGCTCACCAGCAGCAGATCCGCACCCGCGGCCACCCACTCGTAGCCTGGGTGATAAGGCAGCCGATCGAGGTAGCTCGGGGGCAGGCGCGTGCGGGCGATGCCGGGCGGAATCGGCTTGCCGCGTGCCAGGTTCTTGCGGATGCCGGGCGGCAGGGGTTTGGTTCCCCCAACCGCCACCCCCATCTCGACCGCCAGGGCGCGGGCCCGGCCGGCGTCGATGCCAGCGGACACAACGACGGAGGCCTTTTCCGGACTCGATTTCTGGGGTCCGCGCTGTTTGTCCTTTTCCTTCGGCCCCTTGCCTCGGTCTTGCGGGGGAGAAGCCAAGGCCGGCGGGCCCCATGGCAACACGGCCACACCCAGGAGTGCGGTTAGGCCGCGCAAGAGCTGGCGTCGCGCGCGTCCAGGAGTGGTTGAGTTCGCAGTACTCATGAGTATCTGCCGGGATGGGCGGGGGAAGGTGTTGTCCCGGTGGAGGCTTAGGAAACGCACACCAATCTAGCAGCTTTTTCGACGCCGCGTGGCCGCGACAACCTTTGCCCATTAGGGGTAGTCTGTCCCCCCCGTGATCAAGGGTTGGGAATGGGTCCGGTAGACACCGTTCCCGCAGGTTGTCCAGGTCCGCGCAGGCCCGAGCCCGAACTGTGAGGAAGTCAGTACCGGATTTCTGCACGATGCTGAAAAACCCGATGTGCGTGAATAACCGCATGTCGTTGTACTCATGTGAAGGCCGCGCGGCTTGCCACCACGCTGGTCAGGCAACACGCGCAATGGCTCACCCATCGGCACGGTGACGCTCAATCCC
>JAEHCY010000485.1 GCA_016880695.1 Chromatiaceae bacterium
CTTCCGCTTCGCCATTCACACTCCCGAGGCAAACAGAGACCCTCCCCGTTCGCCGCCTGCTGCCGCCTGCCAGCTGCCTGCTGTTCTCCCGCTCTTCCCAATTGCCCAATTGCCTAACAGGATGCTGAAAAACTCGTAATTCTGTCGATCGCGCCATCGCACTTTCGCGTATACTGCGCCAAGGCATTCACTCTCACGAGGAGGCGACAGCGTGCGCGGCGACGATACCCAGCAGGGCCACATGTGGAGCTACATCCAGCCGGAACAGCGCGTCCCGCAGGACCACCCGCTCCGCCCGATCCGAGCCATGGTGGATCAGGCGTTGCGGGACCTCTCGCCCCGGTTCACCCTGCTGTACTCGCATACGGGCCGCCCCTCGATCCCCCCGGAACAACTCCTCCGCGCCCTGTTGCTGCAAGCGTTCTACAGTGTCCGGAGCGAGCGGCAACTCATGGAGCAGCTCGACTACAACCTCCTGTTCCGCTGGTTCGTCGGCCTGTCCATGGACGATCCCATCTGGGATCCGACCGTGTTCACGAAGAACCGGGACCGCCTCTTCCAGGGCGACATCGCGCAGGCCTTCTTCGCCGCAGTGCTCGCCCAGGCCCGGCAGGCCAACCTGGTGTCGGCCGAGCACTTCACCGTGGACGGGACGCTCCTCGAAGCGTGGGCTAGCCATAAGAGCGTCAAAGCCAAGGAGCAGCCGACGCCCCCGGCCGGGGATGCCGATCCGGGCAACCCCACCGTGGACTTCCGCGGGGAGAAGCGCAGCAACGCCACCCACCAGTCCACAACCGATCCCGACGCCCAGCTCATCCGGAAGAGCAAGGGGCAGGCCGCGATCCTGGGCTACCGCGGCCATGTCTTGATGGAGAACCGGCACGGTCTGGTCGTGGGGGCGCAGGCTACCCAGGTGGTCGGCGCCTCGGAGCCCGCCACCGCCCTGGCCCTCGCGACCGCGATCCCCGGGGAGCACCGGGCCACCCTGGGCGGCGACAAGGGGTACGACACCGCCGATTTCGTCACGGGCTGCCGCGCGTTGACGATCACCCCCCACGTTGCGCAGAACGTGCATGCCCGTCACCGGAGCGCCATTGACGGCCGGACGACCCGCCACCCGGGGTACGCCATCAGCCAGCGGTGCCGGAAATGTGTCGAGGAGGTCTTCGGGTGGCTGAAGACCGTCGGCCAACTCCGGAAACTCCACCACCGGGGCACCGATCTGGTCAACTGGATCTTCCTCCTCCGGACGACGGCCTACAACCTCATCCGGATGCGGAATCTGCTGGAGGCGGCCGCCTGAGCGGGGGGCCCGGGGCGCCCCGTAGCACCCCATCGAGGGGGCTGCGGGGGTAATCGCACGCAGGTCGAGATGCGCGAAACATCATCGCAACCTCGAATCGGCCGCTCCGGGGGGCACCTGATCCTTGTCGGAGCGAGTTTTTCCGCAGCCTGCTAGAACAACGATCCGGCAGTTTACCGTACGCGCACGAGGGCCACGAAGAACGTGTTCGATGCTGCACTGCGTCGCTCATCGCCCTGCTCGCCTGCCCAGGCGCGCTCGACGGCCACGGACGCAGAACGCAACGACGCACGGGCCCGGCGCCATCTCGGCGGGGTGCCTAACACGA
>JAEHCY010000486.1 GCA_016880695.1 Chromatiaceae bacterium
ATCACCTTCAACGTGCCGGTGGCGATGGTGGCCTCGCTGGTTGTCGCCTACTCGGTAACACCCTGGCTTGCCCGGCGCCTGCTGCCGACCGGAGGGTTCCACGGATGGCGAGCCCAGGCGGTGCTGCAACGGGGCTACCGCGGCTTGATTGGGCCGCTCCTGAAACGCCGCGGCCTGCGGCGCGTGCTCCACCTTGTGTTGGTGCTGGGATTTGGGCTTTCACTGCTGCAACCCGCCTGGCAATTCCTGCGTCCCCAGGGGGTAGGAGGCCCGGTCTCGGCCCTCGGCGTACCGCTCGCCTTCCTGCCGAAGGACAACACCAACAGCTTCCTGATCCACCTGCACCTCCCGGAGACCACGCCGCTGGAGGTGACCGACCGCGCGGCCCGAGAATTGGGCGAGCTTCTGCGCCGACAGCCAAGCGTGCGCGACTACCAGACCCATGTCGGGCTGCCCGCGGTCATCGACTTCAACGGGCAGCTCAAGGGCAGCGGGCGCAATATCGGTCCCCAGTATGCCGAGATCCGGGTAAACCTCATCGACAAGCAGCTACGGGGGCAGTCCTCGATCGAACTGGTGGGTGCCCTGCGCCCGGAGGTGGAGCAGATCGCCGCGCGTTACCCCGGCGGCATCATCCAGCTCGTGGAAGACCCACCGGGTCCGCCGGTGCGCGCCACCGTCCTGGCCGAGGTAAACGGCCCGGAACCCTTGGAGCTGGCCCACCTGGCGCGTCGCCTTGCCGAGCAGTTTCGCCACACCTACGACATGGCGGAAGTCTGGGCCAGCGTACCCTACGACCTCACGGAGTACCGCATCGGCGTGGATCGCGAGCGGGCGGCGCTCGCGGGCGTGGATCCGACAGCGGTCACCCGCGCCGCCACCCGGCTGCTGGCGGGCGAGGTACTCGGCGAGGCCCATCCTCCCGGGGAGCGCCTATCGGTGCCAATCCGGTTGCAGGTCCCCCGCTCGGCGCGGATCGACCCCGCCCTGCTCGCTCGGGCCTTCGTCCACCCGGCCGCCGGAGCGCCCGTCCCGCTCTCGGAGGTCACCCGCGTGACCCACACCAGCGCACCGAAACCCATCAACCACAAGAACGGCGAGCGAGTGGAATATGTCGGCGGTGAGCTCGCGGGCAGCGCACCGGTCTACGCCGTCCTGGATCTGGACCGGCGCCTCGACGACCTGGCCGTTGACGAGAATCAAACCCTCGCGACGACCAACCTCGGCCTGCAGCCGGTACGACCCGACGCGCTCAGGGGCTATCAGCTCCTGTGGGAGGGCGAGCTGCGCCTCACCCTGGATGCCTTTCGCGACATGGGGCTTGCGCTCGGCCTCGCCCTCGCCGGGGTGCTCCTGCTGCTGGTAGGGTATTACCGATCCTTCGTCCTGCCCCTCATCGCCATGGGCGCGGTCCCCCTGGCCCTGATCGGGGTGTTTCCCGGTCACTGGCTGCTGGGGACCACCTTCTCCGCCGCCTCGATGGTGGGGGTGATCGCCCTCGCGGGGGTGGTGGTCCGCAACTCCGTGCTGCTCATCGACTTCGCGGAGGACTACCGCCGCCGCGGCCACCCGCTCGATGACGCCGTGCGCGAGGCGGGTGCGGTACGGCTGCAGCCCATCCTGCTCACCACGCTCGCCATCCTGCTCGGTACCGCGGTGATGGTCCCCGATCCCGTGATGGGCGGGATCGCGGTCGCCCTCATTTTCGGATCGGTCAGCTCGGCGGTCCTCACGGTCTTTGCCATACCCTTGCTCTACCGCGCCTATGCGCTGCGAGGGTTAGCC
>JAEHCY010000487.1 GCA_016880695.1 Chromatiaceae bacterium
CATACCACCAATTCTCCTGGGTTTTCGCAGAAAAACGCAAGCACCTGCCGACCCCAACTGGCTAGACTTTGCCTCAGGCTCGGCTCTCTACCCCGGGAGACGTGGCCGGCAGTGGGCGATCCCCCCTGTGCCTTCTAACCGACCTGATGTAGGTGGAGCATGAACCGATACGACCATCGCAAATATCGTCCCGTTACCCCGGTGGCTAAGCGCGACCGCCGCTGGCCAGACCAACCCATAACCCGTGCGCCGGCCTGGTGCAGCGTGGACCTGCGCGACGGCAACCAGGCCTTGGTGCAGCCCATGAGCGTGGAGCAGAAGACGCGGCTGTTTCGCCTGCTGGTTCGACTCGGTTTCAAGGAGATCGAGCTGGGTTTCCCCGCTGCCTCCAAGCCGGACTTCGATTTCGCGCGCACCCTGATCGAGGCGGACCTGATCCCCGAGGATGTCACTATCCAGGTGCTGACCCAGGCGCGTCCCGAGCTCATCGCCCGCACCTACGAGGCCCTGCGTGGGGTCCGGCGCGCCATCGTGCACGTCTACAACTCCACCAGCCGGGTGCAACGCGAGCAGGTATTCGGGCTCGACCGGGCGGGGGTGATGGCCATCGCCGTGCGCGGTGCCGAGGCGGTGAAGGCCGGTGCGGCGACTCATCCAGGCAGCGATTGGGTGTTTCAGTACTCGCCGGAGAGCTTCAGCGGGACCGAGCTCGACTTTGCGGTGGAGGTGGTGGATGCGGTCAACGAGGTCTGGCGACCCCAGGACGGCCAGCCGGTGATTATCAACCTGCCCGCCACGGTGGAGATGGCCACCCCCAACGTGTTCGCCGATCAGGTGGAATGGTTCTGTGATCACCTTCGGCATCGCCGCCACCTCACCATCAGCGTACATACCCACAACGATCGGGGGTGCGCGGTGGCTGCGGCGGAGCTCGCGGTGATGGCGGGTGCCGATCGCGTGGAGGGCACCCTGTTCGGCAACGGAGAGCGCACGGGTAATACCGACCTCGTCACCCTGGCAATGAATCTCTACTCCCAGGGAATCGACCCTGGGCTCGACCTCGCGGACGTGGCGGAAATCATCGACACCTACACCGAGTGCACCCAGATGCCGGTGCATCCGCGCCATCCCTGGGTAGGGGAGCTGGTGTACACGGCCTTCTCTGGAAGCCACCAGGACGCGATCCGCAAGGGTATGGCTCATGCACCGCAGAGCGGGGTCTGGGAGGTGCCGTACCTGCCCATCGACCCCCGCGATCTGGGTCGGAGCTATGAAGAGGTGGTGCGCATCAACAGCCAGTCCGGAAAGGGCGGGGTGACCCATGTGCTCGAGCGCGACCACGGGATCAGTCTGCCTCGTTGGTTGCAGCAGGAGTTCAGCCAGGTGGTGCAGGCCGAAGCGGAGGTCACCGCGGAGGAGGTCTCCTCGGCACGGATTCGCGAGCTGTTCGACGCAAATTACGTTTCCCCGGCCGCGGAGTGGGTGATGCACCGCTACGATCTGCGTCGGGAGGGCGATTGGGTGCAGGCAGAGGTCTCGGTCGGCAGCGGAGCGGGTGAGATACGGCTCCGCGGTCGCGGTCATGGCGTAGTGGAGGCATTGGTCAGCGCGCTCGCCCGCCAGCGTGGTGTGGCGGTGGAGGTGGAGCGGTTCGATGAGCATGCCCTGACCCGGGGGACCGACGCCGATGCCATGGCCTGTGTGCGGGTTCGCGTCGGCGAGAACGAATCCTCGGCTGCCGCTTTCGGCGAGGACACCGCCTCGGCCGCGCTCCAGGCGGTGCTGACCGCGGTGGGCTCCGCTCTTGCATCTGGCGCCTTTAGTGCCCGAGCGGCCTCTGGTGCTTGAGCGCGGGTGGGCCCGGCCGTTGCGCGTGCAACCGCCCAGTCGATGTGCAGCGGGTGGACCGACCACCCCTAACCGCCGTCTCCGTGACGGAGACGGCGGTTGTCCCCATCCCCTGAGGCCGTGGTCCCGGAATCCCCAGGGCTGAGCGCTCCAGATCAAGACGCGCGGCGGTTACGCCACGCCTTTCTGGTGGCGGCTGCCTTTGTCGGGTTGCTGTGGGCGATCAAGCTGCTCGAGCTCGCGAGCGGGATC